>JBOFTL010000607.1:0-4233 GCA_051652045.1 Microcoleus sp.
GGGAAAGCTAATACCCTCAAAGCCATCGGCGATGTTTTGCAATTCCTCAAGCGTTGTGATGAAGCACTCGATCGCTACAATACAGCTTTAACTCTTTACGAACAAGTAGGAGATAATCTGGGGAAAGCTAATACCCTCAAAGCCATCGGCGATGTTTTGCAATTCCTCGACCGTCGTGATGAAGCACTCGATCGCTACAATACTGCTTTAACTCTTTACGAACAAGTAGGAGATAATCTGGGGAAAGCTAATACCCTCCAAGCCATCGGCGATGTTTTGCAATTCCTCAAGCGTCGTGATGAAGCACTCGATCGCTACAATACAGCTTTAACTCTTTACGAACAAGTAGGAGCTAATCTGGGGAAAGCTAATACCCTCAAAGCCATCGGCGATGTAGCATCAGCCAAAGAACAGTATTCGGAAGCACTCGCGTACTACCATCAGGCATTAGCTTTAGTGGAACAAATTCAAGATTCATATAGCACAGCCCGCGTCTGGTATTACATCGGCAAAGCTTGCGCCAAACAAGGCGACAAGCCGGAAGCAATTGCAGCTTTCACTACCGCCGCCGCGATATTTCGGAAGATTAATTTAGAGGATTTAGCTGTATTTTGCGAAGGAGCGATCGAGGAAATATCGGAAAGCGATCGTCCATCATTCATCAAAAGAGCGATCGGCTTTTTTCGCTCAATTTTCTGAAGGGCGATCGTCTGTCTTATAATCATTAAGGGCGATCGATCTCTCAGTATTCCCGCACCCAAAATCCAATTTCCATGAACTATGTCATCAGGTAACATCCTAACAGTCACAGATGTTCTCAATTTGCTTGTCAGTGGAATCGATAAAACTACTCTCGAAACAGAACTTACTGCTTCCGGTTGGATATCCACTCCAGCTAGAGGTGGCGCACCAGGAGAGCAACCCCTAAACTCATCAGGAAAACCAGGAAGTCGTGCAGATACCCACTTTATTCTGCTCCCTTAACCCAATTGATTAGCGATACTATGAACTTTCAAGAAATTTGGCAACAATACGATTTTACTGAATCAGAAGTGCTATCTATGGGATGGCAATTTCCCTATGATTACATCCTCAATCTCAACTACTATTGGCAACTAAATCCCAGTGATTCTACTTCTGAAATTGCTACAAATGACCAATTTTTAAACATTATTCTCAAAACCTGCATTCGACTTGAAGTACAACTCAACCCAAATCCTGATGAGTTAGATCGAAAGCCTGCGAATCTCGGTACGATCGTAGGTTGGGGGGCAGTTACTCCCTCTCCTTGGCTAGAAAATCTATCTCTTTCTTCCAATGAGTGGCTGCATTTGTCATTTGAGATTGGGGGAAATAACAAAATAGAAGCTGTTTGTCGATCTCTCGCGATCGAACAATTAGCTAAACAAGCATTAGCCCTCAGTTCATAAGTAAGCGATCGCCCTTTCTCTGTCAAATTCAGAAGTGCGATCGCTCGTTTATAATTATGAAGGGCGATCGCTCAATAAATTGTCATTTCAGCCAATTATTGCTAAAATAGAAATCAAAAATTATTCTGATTAGCCAATGAGCAACATCTCTATCAGCTTGCCAGATGACTTACTCACCTACGTCAATCAAAAAACACCCAATCCTAGTGCTTTGATAGAATCTCTCTTAAAGCAGTGGCAAAAACAACAAGAAAACCAAGCTTTAGCAGAAGCTTGCAAACTAATTGACGAACTAGATTTAGGATGGGATGAAGAATGGCAAGCTCAAGCGATTACCGACTGGGAAGTATCTGGATAGCTAGATTCGATCCGTCAGTAGGAACAGAAATACGCAAAACGCGACCTGCATTAGTCATTTCTGGTACGCTGTTCAACGAGCGGCGCAGCAAAGTGACTGTTTTGCCATTTACCTCCGCTCGTCCTCAAGATCCTCGGATTTCTGCTGGTGCGATCTTAGTACCTGCATCCCCACAAAATGGTTTAGATGCAGATAGTTTGCTAGTCTGTGTCGATCCGATGACTTTCGATAAAACGAGATTAGTACAACAAGTCGGCCAATTGGAATCAGATTTATTTTCGCAAGCTCAAGAGATTTTACAGCGCTATCTGGAATTATAGTGCGTTTCTTTTTCGATTAGTATAAAAGATCGCCCTTTCTCTGTCAAATTCAGAAGAGCGATCGCTCGTCTTATAATCGTGAAGGGCGATCGCTCAATTTCACCTGCTATAATTTCAAGTAGTATCTCACTGACCGACGGCGATCGACATGACCGATTCAGAACTAAAGCAACTCATAGAAAGCAACGCTAGGGCAACTCAAGCGATGTTAGATGGCATGGCAGAAGCCCGACTCGAACGACAGGAACTTCGAGAAGGAATGGTACAATTGCAAAATGCTGTCGTGCAATTGATTAACGTTCAGTCAGGAATTGCTAACTTAATAGCTTCTTTGGATTAAGATCGACCGACAGTTCTCAGAAAGCTAACCGCAATTGAAAACAAGCTCGATCGACTTCTAGAGCAAGAAAATGCTCAGTAAGGATCGTGGATTAAATAACTTCCGTAGGTTGGGTTGAAGCATGAAACCCAACGTTCGAGCGTGGTGTTGGGTATCGAGCCCTTTTTCCGATCGAACACAATAAAAAACGGTTCGCAGTCCGGACTTTAGTCCGCACTATACAGCAGACTTCAGTCATAACTACAAACCTTACTTATAGGATTCGATCGATCGAACGCGATATCCTACCAAACAGGAAATAGCGTCCTAGCCGATCATCCTTCTTCAAAAGAATCCAAATCCAAGGCTTGAGAACCTCCGCGCTCTAATTCGATTAAAAGCTTGCCTAGCTGAGTCCATACCAACCATGCCGTCAGTACCGTCAGTGGCAAAGCTAGAGCGTAAGAGAGCAATTTCGGAAAGCCAAAAATCTCCATTCCCGAAGCTAAAAACACGCAAATTCCACCAGCCATTCCCAGGAAAGGCATGGACAATTGCATACCTTTTAAAGTAGCTAAGGTGCGCGTAGAACGATTTTTTGACCACAGTTTCACGGCTTGTTTGAGAGTTGCTTCAAAAGCTACGCCAGAGGCCATACCTGCTAGCAATCCAGCCGTCATTAAAAAATAGGGAGGCTCGGGAAAATAGTACACGAATAATTCCTTAATTTTGGTAATTGGTAATTGGTAATTGGGAATTGGGAATTGGTAATTGGTAATTGGTAATTGGTAATTGGGAATTCTCCCAGTCTCCCACTCTCCCCCTCTCCCCCTCTTCCTTCTTCCCTCTTCCTTCTTCCTTCTTCCTTCTAACTAAAATCTAGTTAGCGCTGCTGCTCCTTCTGTGGAAAATTCTGCTAAAGCGCCTAGAGCAACGTTGAACAAGCGACTCGGTTGCAGATCTTCTTTAACTAAATTCCACAGGCTGCGAACTTCTTCGGTGTGAATTCGATCGCCCTCAATTAAAGCTAACATTAGTTGGCGGCGCAAAAACGATCCTTCCTCTGAAAGCAAGAATTGCAAGCCGAGTTGTGCGGTTGGCAACAAGTCAAAACTGCGATCGGCTCGGGCGATCTCGATCATGTTTTCTAACCGATTCCACTGAAATTTGCCATCTTTAAATAATACCTCAATCAGCCTGCGCCGCAAAGCGGGAGATTCTCCGTTCAACAAACGCCGCGCTACGTAAGGATAAGCTACTTCGACAATCTTGAAATCGGGATTCAACGTCAGCGCTAAACCTTCTTCAGTGACTAGAGAGCGAATAATTAAGGCAAATTTTGCAGGCACTCGGAAAGGATAATCGTACATCAATTCCGAAAACTGGTCGGTAATCGTCTTGAAGTTAAAATCTCCTACTTTCTCCCCGACAATATCGCCGAGTACAGATTCTAAAGCCGGGACGATCGGCATGATATCTGTTTCTGGAGTCAAAAATCCGAGTTTGACGAAATCCTTAGCTAGCTCTAAATAATCTTTGTTAATCAGATGAACTACCGAATCAACCAAAGTTTCTTTAGTTGTTTCTTCCATCTGATCCATCATCCCGAAATCGATATAAGCCATGCGGCCGTCTGCTAAAGCAAACAGATTTCCCGGATGCGGGTCAGCGTGAAAAAATCCGTGTTCCAGCAACTGCCGCAAACCGCTGCGAACTCCGATTTCAATCAAGCTATTGGTATCTAAACCTGCTGCTTT
Source organism: Microcoleus sp. (assembly GCA_051652045.1). Taxonomy (GTDB): domain Bacteria; phylum Cyanobacteriota; class Cyanobacteriia; order Cyanobacteriales; family Microcoleaceae; genus Microcoleus. The sequence goes on from JBOFTL010000607.1 coordinate 4,185, forward strand.
AACGGCGGCAGTATTTGTCAGTTTGATACCCTCAATCCATTCGAGGGTG
>JBOFTL010000608.1:0-2149 GCA_051652045.1 Microcoleus sp.
TGAACTAGCTACGCATCCACAGGTAAGAACTTGAACACTTGCCACTAACGCAGGCACCAATGCCTGAGTCTGGTCAACTAGGGCTTTATTGCAAGCCCCCGTTATAATCGGTACTCCGATTTAACGGCGGGTTGTTGACATTCCTGGATGCACGAGTGGTGAGAAACCGGGCTTCTTTGTAAATTTTTCGTTGAAAATCTGAGATTTTTCAAAGAAACCCGGTTTCTGTACGTAAGCCTATTACAAATATAATCGGCGCGCGCGGGTATCCAGGAGCTGATTCACCCACCGCGAGTGTAAAATATACAGTAAGCTCACCGAAACAGGGATATAACTCTCATGGTCTTAACTTCTACACAAAAACTGACCTTTGAAGAATATCTGAATTATCAGGGAGAATCAGGTGTTTGTTACGAATTATATCGGGGACATCTCATCGAAATGCCGACACCCACAGCAATACATATCAAAATTTGCGCATTTTTGGTTTACCAGTTTCAACGCTTTTTTGCAGCAAACAACCTACCGCTAGTCGCAGTTGTCACTACTGCAGTCCGCACTGAGGAAAATTCTGCCCGAGTTCCTGATGTGGTAGTTTGCACTAGAAGTTTGTGGGAACAAGTCTGCGCGCAACCAGGTTCTGCAGTAATGGACTTTGAAGAAAAACCGCTGTTAGTTATCGAAGTTACCAGTCAAAACTGGCGGGAAGACTACATTCGCAAACGAGCAGAGTATGATTTTATTGACATTCCTGAATATTGGATTGTAGATGCCAATCGACCGAAAATCAGAGTGTGCAGCCGTCCCGAAAATGAAAGCAGTTATTCTGACCGGGAATTTTTGCCAGGACAACAAGTGCAGTCCGTACAGTTCCCTGAATTTATTTTACCTGTGAGTGAGGTGCTAGATCCGCCACAAGTTGAAGATTTAACTCAAGAAGCATCAATGCACCTACAACAACTAGAACAGCAAAATCAACAACTAGAACAGCAAAATCAACAACTAGAACAGCACAATCAACAACTAGAACAGCAAGCTACTTTAGAAAGACAGCGTGCCGAAAGATTGGCGCAACGATTGCGAGAAATGGGGGCAGACATGGATGCAGAGCTTTAGACTATAATATTCAGTCCCGATCGATCGCGCACAGTCCTGATTTCTCTAAGAAGCCAGGACTTTGAGCATTTTATCAATACGTACCGATCGTACAATGGTTGTAGATTAGAGTTTCAACGGGTCAAAGTCGTGGCTTTCAAAATTGGTTTGCTAGGTTTGGGTACAGTCGGTGCGGGAACGGCGGAGATTTTGCTGTCTCCAGACAATCGCCACCCGCTGTTGCAGGAATTGGAAATTTATCGGGTAGGAGTGCGCGATATTTCTCGATCGCGGTCTTTACAATTGCCGCCAAACGTGCTGCTGACCGATGACCTAGAAGCGATCGCCACTGACCCGGAAGTTGATATTGTAGTAGAACTCATCGGCGGATTGGAACCGGCTCGATCGCTCATCCTGAAAGCTATAGAGAACGGCAAGCACGTAGTCACCGCCAACAAAGCAGTTATCGCCCGCTATGGCAGCGAAATCTTCGACGCCGCCAACCAAAAAGGTGTTTATGTAATGCTAGAAGCTGCTGTAGGGGGCGGCATTCCAGTCATCCAAACTCTCAAACAATCTTTAGGTGGCAACCGCATTCAAACTGTAATTGGCATCGTCAACGGCACGACTAATTACATTCTGACGCGGATGCAAACAGAAGGTGCAGACTTTGACGCAGTGCTTAAAGACGCCCAGAAACTAGGTTTTGCAGAAGCCGATCCGACAGCGGATGTAGATGGATTAGATGCGGCAGATAAAATAGCTATTTTAGCCTCGCTAGCTTTTGGGGGCCGCATTAAATTAGAGGATGTTTATTGCGAAGGTATCAGACAAGTTAGTGCTGCTGATATTGACTACGCCGAAAAGTTGGGTTTCGTCATTAAATTATTAGCTATTGCGCGGGATAATTCGCCCAGTAATGGCGAATCCGGCGAAGGAGGAAGCGAACAGTTATCTATTCGAGTGCATCCTACTCTCGTCCCGAAAACTCATCCACTGGCGAGTGTCAACGGCGTTTACAATGCAATTTTAGTTGAAGGAGAGCCGATCGGAC
>JBOFTL010000609.1:0-2538 GCA_051652045.1 Microcoleus sp.
GACCTTAAATTCAACAATTAAGAGTTGAGGGCAAACTTTTGAATCTTTAGTACAGCCTCAAAACTGTGACTGAATTGTTAGACAAAGCTGGAGGGCGATCGAGGTTTTGTCTAACACAAACATTCCTGGACTCAAAGAATACGATTTGATGTCATTACTCGCGGGGTGCACAGTAATCGCAAAGGTTGGTTTTTCACCCAGAGTGCGTCTAGGACTAACAAATTCCTTGACTGTAAGCTACAACAAAAAGGTGGTTTCTTAGTTTAAATTGATAGATTTTTTCTGACTCTCAAACCCGATCGAACTGTCTCCATAAAGTATCAGAAATGCCATTAGATATGAGAGTTGGGATTTTTCCCAAGTTGTGGAACTCACCAGGATAGAGACGAAAATGCCAGCAAAAAGATTAGAGCAGAAGGCATTAGACAATTATCGGTCTTAGGAACTAGGGATAATACTTTTATGAAGGAAAGTTAAGATCGAGATGTGGGCCGGGGTCTGTCTTGAGGCATTCCCCTGTGAGTTCAGAAGCCCCAACTATAGTGTCAGCTCGCGTTGGGGTTAGAAAACAAGTAGTTCACAATTAAATAAAATAGGGAGTAGGGCAATGGGATTATTCGATCGCCTGTGGCGAATTATTAAAGCCAATATTAACAGTCTCGTCGGCGCAGCAGAAGATCCAGAAAAAATTCTGGAGCAGGCGACGATCGATATGCAGGAAGATTTAGTACAGCTCAGACAGGCTGTGGCAGGGGCCATCGCCTCTCAAAAACGCACCGAACGCCAGTATTCCCAGGCTGAGTCTACCGCTGCAGAATGGTACCAGCGGGCGCAGCTAGCCCTGCAAAAAGGTGAAGAAAAATTGGCACGGGAAGCTTTGACGCGCAAGAAGTCTTATCAAGAAACAGCAACAGCAATGAAAGTGCAGCTAGAACAGCAAAATGTTGTGGTGACTCAACTTAAAGAAAATATGCGGGCCCTGGAGGGCAAAATTTCCCAGGCCAAAGCTAAAAAAGATATGTACATTGCTAGAGCTCGATCGGCAAAAGCCTCGGAAAGACTTCAGGAAATGATGGGCAATCTCAATACGGGTAGTGCTTTGAACGCTTTTGAACGGATGGAAGAAAAAGTTATGCAGCTAGAGGCCCGTTCCGAAGCAATGGCAGAACTCGGCAGCAACGATTTAGAAAAACAGTTTCTGTCCTTAGAAGCAGGGAGCGATGTGGATGCAGAATTGGCGGCAATGAAAGCGCAAATGCTGCCGGGTAACAATCCGCCCAAGCTACCCTCCAAGGATGCCCCAAAATCGTGAAAACTTGGCAGCTCTGCAAGGGTTTTGCGAGCCAAACTACCTGATAGCCTGGTCAGAAATGGCAATCGGCAGGTTGGGGAATTCCCGGATCGAAGCTAAACTCAATAGATAGAGCTTGCATGAGCTTCCCTGCTCCGCTTCTCACAATCGATTTAAACTGGATTTGTATGATTGAAAAATTTACCGCAAACTAAATCGCACTCAACATCCGATCGACTGAACTTCAAAACATCGGGCTAGCACTATCAAACCCGCTTTTCGCTTAACTCGTACACCTCACCAAGGAAAAATAAGATTATGGGATTATTCGATCGCATTAGCCGAGTCGTCAGAGCCAATCTTAACGATCTGGTTAACAAAGCTGAAGACCCGGAAAAGATTTTAGAACAGTCGATTACGGATATGCAGGAAGACCTGGTGCAGTTGCGTCAGGCCGTTGCTACGGCGATCGCCACTCAAAAGCGCACTCAGACTCAGTACAATCAAGCTGAGTCTCAGTCTAACCAGTGGCAGCAGCGCGCTCAGCTTGCCTTGCAAAAAGGTGATGAAAATTTGGCAAGGGAAGCCCTGGTACGGAAAAAGTCTCACGCTGAAACTGCCGCTACCCTGAAAGCGAGTTTGGAACAGCAATCGGGTCAAGTGGAAACTCTCAAACGCAATTTAATCGGTTTGGAGAGTAAGATTTCTGAGGCGAAGACGAAAAAGGATATGCTTAAGGCTAGGATATCCGCTGCTAAGGCTCAGGAACAACTTAACAATACGATCGGCACCCTCAATACCGGCAGTTCGATGGCAGCTTTCGATCGCATGGAAGAAAAAGTGCTGCAAATGGAAGCCCGTGCGGGGGCCGCAGCAGAACTGACTAGCAGCAGCAACAGTTTGGAGGAACAGTTCCGCTTGCTCGAAGGCGGCGGCGATGTTGATGACGAGTTGGCTCAAATGAAAGCCCAACTGACCGGCGGTTCCGTCTCCCAAGGTCAATTACCAGCATCAGGTAAAACTACTGCCGCCAGCAACAATGAATCGAATCAGGTTGTTGATGCTGAGTTGGAAGAGTTGCGATCGCAGCTCAACAAAATGTAGTCTGGTGACATACTCCTACATCAAGCTGATTACAGCTATGATGTAGGCATCTTTGCAGCCCGATGAAGGGTATGCAAAATTTCCTTCACGGTACTGTTATCCATAGTTCCGACTACAGAAAGATTCCCGTTACGGCGTTTTAT
>JBOFTL010000610.1:0-2179 GCA_051652045.1 Microcoleus sp.
CGCATAATTTGCTCTTGAAAACACAGCGTTCCGTAAGTCTCTTTTAAAATCGGTTCTAACAGCGGATGGTCGTATTTAACCACTTCTCTACCGTGTTTGCGATCGATAAATTGCGGAATCAAACCTGCATCCAGCGGACCGGGACGGTACAGGGCCAAAATCGAAGAAATATCATCCAAACAGGAAGGCTTGATTTTTTTCACTACATCCAACATTCCCGAAGATTCCAACTGAAAGATGCCTTCTAAATCGCCTCTTTCTAACAGTTGGTAAGTTTTTGCGACATCCCGCGGCAGCTTTTTGAGGCGGGAAAAAGTTTCTTGAGCTCTGCGTTCTATATCAGCAGGTAGGCTTTCAGGGTCGATCGACAAATTTTGACTTTCCTTAACAAAATCAACGGTTTTTTGCAGCGTCGTCAAATTTTTCAGCCCCAGAAAATCCATTTTCAGCAAGCCCAAAAATTCCAAATCTTCCATGAAATACTGCGTAATCACCGCGCCATCATTATTCTTTTGCAGCGGTACGATTTCATCCAGAGGAATCGAAGAGATCACCACCCCCGCCGCGTGCACGCCAAAGGTTTTGTTAGTTCCTTCAATGCGCATTGCCATGTCAATCCACTGTTTGACAGAAACTTTTCTGCCAGTTTCTTCATTAAGGCAGACTTTCTCTTCATAAGCCGTCTTAAATTCCAAGGCCGGCGTTTCATCGGAAATCATCACCTTAAGTTTTTCCGGTTTGCCGCGCGACACGGGAATTAATTTTGCCATTTCATCCGCTTGTTTGTAAGCAATTCCCAACACTCGGGCAACATCTTTCAACACAGCTTTTGATGTCATCCGGTTAAAGGTAATAATTTGCGCTACCCGTTCTTCGCCGTACTTTTCCGTTACGTATTTAATCATATCGTCGCGCCTTTCTATGCAGAAATCGCTGTCGATATCCGGCATGGATTTGCGTTCGGGGTTGAGAAATCTCTCGAACAGCAATCCGTGATGTACGGGGTCAATATTGGTAATTTTTAAGACATAAGCAACGAGAGAACCTGCCGCCGAACCCCGCCCCGGCCCGACGGGAATGTTATTATCTCGGGCGTATTTGATGTAATCCCAAACTACTAAGAAATATTCCGAAAACCCCATCTGCTGGATGATTTTTAGTTCGTATTCCAGCCTTTGTTTGTAGACGGGGGGAATTTCGTTTCTGGTGCGAACTTTCAGGCGTTCTAACAATCCTTCCCAAGATTTTTCTTCGACATAAGTATCTGCCGTATGTTCCGGTGGAATCGGTATCGTCGGAATGCGTGCTTCTCCAGTTAAATCGTAGGATTTGACTTTATTTGCGACTTCTAAAGTATTCTCGATCGCCTCTTTAATTACCGCATCATCCAAATGGTCGCGAAACAGTTGCGCCATCTCTTCAGCGGACTTCAAATACTCAGTACCGCTGTAGCGCATCCGCTTTTCTTCTTCAATTAATTTGTTAGTATTGATGCACAACAAAGCATCGTGCGCTTCCACATCGTTGCAAGAAATATAGTGAGAATCGTTCGTTGCAACTATTTTGATTTTGAGTTCCCGAGCAATTTTCACGATTTCCAGATTCACGATTCTATCTTCAGGAGAACCGTGATCTTGAATTTCTAAATAATAATCTTCTCCAAATACTTCCTGATACCATTTCGCAACTTCGCGGGCTGCATCTAACTTGCCTTGCAAAATCATTTGCGGCACTTCACCGCCCAAACAAGCACTGGTAACAATCAAACCTTCCGAGTATTGTTTGAGCAAATCTTTATTAATGCAGGGACGGGCAAAAATCCCTTTTTCCGGCATTCCCTTGAGGTGAGAAATTGTGGTGAGTTTAACGAGATTTTTATAGCCTTGAGTATTTTTGGCTAAAACAACTTGATGGTATTTTTTTCTGCCTCTAACTTTGACTTCTATCTCGCCGTTAACCACATACATTTCATTGCCGATAATCGGCTTAATATTTTTATTTCGGCAAACCTTGATCAGTTCGATCGCCCCATACATTACCCCGTGATCCGTAAGGGCGATCGCGGGCATTCCCAATTCTACCGCTCGATCGGCTAGCTGCTGCAACTGAGACGCCCCGTCAAGCAGGCTGTAATCGCTGTGAATGTGCAATCCCACGAAAGACATAGCTATTTTAGATT
>JBOFTL010000611.1:0-8522 GCA_051652045.1 Microcoleus sp.
AGTCCGCCGCCGCATCAGCGTTCGCGATGAAATCTATAGCGAACTCAAAGAAGAAGCTGCCCGTCAAGGCAAGCCGATTACTCAGGTAGCGACTGAAGCGATTTCAAATTATTTAAAGAAAATTAAGGAGGAAGGATAAGCAGATTTTCTTTTTTCTTTTTTGGTTCGCATCAAATAAACCTCACGCAAAAATAAGATAAGGGCAAAGCATTTGCAACAACAAACTTGGATTTATTTACTAATTCCGGTTGTCAATGCTTTGCCTTTATTGAAGAAGGAAGAAGGAAGAAGGAAGAAGGAAGAAGGAAGAAGGAAGAAAGAAGAAGAAGGGAGAAAGAAGAAGAAGGGAGAAGAAAGAAGTAGGAAGAATAGCGAGTGAGTAAGCTTTTGTGCGATGTTGATTTTGCGTTGAATTAGGTGAAATTATGAAGAAAGGACTGAAGTCCTTACTACGAACCTCTCTCCATCTCTTCCTCTGCGTTCTCTGCGTTCTCTGCGGTAAAAAAAATCAATGGCTCAATTACAAAGATTGACAATTTATGACTCCCAAATTTGCGATCGCCACATTAATTTAACACCCGAACAACAGCATTACTTATATAGAGTATTGCGATTGAATAAGGGCGATCGATTTATTGCGATCGACGGCTGCGGTCATTGGTGGTCTGCAATTTTAGAAGAGGAAGAAACTGGGTTATTTGCCTCTATAACAGAGGAGATTTCTGTTAATAGAGAGCTTCCCGTAAAGGTAGTTTTGATAGCCGCCTTGCCCAAAGGAAACGGGTTTGATGAGGTTGTGAGACAGGCGACAGAGTTGGGAGTAGCAAGTATCGTGCCGGTGACGAGCGATCGCACTTTACTCAAACCGAGTTCCCAAAAAGTCGATCGGTGGAAAAGAATTGCTGCGGAGGCGGCAGAACAGTCGGAACGTCAATTTGTACCGTCGGTTTTGGAGCCTGTTTCGTTTGATTTTACCCTGAAAGATTGCAGTCAAAAACATAGATTTATTTGCGTTGCTCGCGGGGAAAATCGGCATTTGCAGGATTGTTTGATTGGTTTAGATCCCCCCCAGCCCCCAAGGGGGGAGCAAGATCCCCCCCAGCCCTGCTTAGTAAGGGGGGATTTGGAATTGGAGGAATTATCGATCGCGATTGCTGTTGGGCCCGAGGGAGGATGGACGGATGGTGAGGTGCAAAGGGCGATCGAATTTGGTTTTGAACCTGTTTCTTTGGGTAGTAGAATCTTGAGGGCGGTAACTGCACCGATTGTGGCTTTATCATTAATTGGCGCGACATTTGAGCATTCTTAATAGAATTTACGCGCGGAGGGTCAGAAACCGGGTTTTTTACGATAATATTTGGTGAAAACCGAAAGCTAAGGGAAAAAACCCGGTTTCTTTGGTTGAGATGAATAATTCCTGAGCCAACACCAAAAATTTATAAACTAGATAGGTTGACGATCTATGAAAATAAATTCCCGAAAAAGTCGATCGCTCTTGTTGTCGATCGCCCTTATAATAACTTTAGCTGCAACATCAGTTTTTGCACAAATTCCGCACTCTGGAGTGGCACAACAAATTAATTGCGATCGGCCGCAAGGAGATGTGCAAGTTAGAGCTTGCATTCGGTTGAGATATGAAGCTTCTGATAAAAAACTGAATGAGGTTTATAAAAAACTGGTTGCTGCGTTGGGCGGTGAAGAGAAAGCATTACTTGTGGATGCACAATTAGGATGGATTAAATTAAGAGATAAAACCTGCGAATTTGAAGTTTTTAGAAATCGCGGCGGTACGGGTTATAGCGGTTTTCTCAATGAATGTTTGGATCGGATGACGAAACAGCGTACTTCCCAATTAGAAAAGTATTTAAACGGGTTTAATTCACTGTAGGAGCGATCGGTGGATAGTTGATAGTTGATAGTTGATAATTGTCAATTCAAGTAATTGTAGGTTGTCCATTGTCCATTGTCAATTCAAGTAATTGTTAATTGTCAATTGTCAATTGTTGAATTAGAGCGAGCCAGGTTTGGTGGCGTTATGTAAAGTTTTGTAAAAAATATCTAGATTTCGCATAAATATACGGAATCAGGCTGTCACCCCTCGATTTATAGCGGTTTTCTCAATCAATGTTTAGAGAGAAAGACCAGGCAGCGCACTGCTGAATTGGAAAATATGTTATAAAACATATAATCGGAAATTCTCTCGCGTTCGATCGAGAATCGCAATAAAAATAGTTTGTAATGCGGACTTCATTCCGCAGAATTTTACGGACTGAAGTCCGTACTGCGAACAGATTCGATCGACAGAATACAATATCATTAAACATGGGGTGTGCAGCGCGCACCTTATTGCTATTTGTTGTAATTTTTTGTGTAAAATTGGAATTTCTCCGAAAAATAACTAGCTGAAGCTGGGGTAAAAATATTAGTTTTCACCTAAAGATCGCGCAACAGGAAAATTCAAAATATGAAAGGTCGATCGCTCCTCACAATTACGCTCAGTTTAGCTATTTTATCTGCTACTTCTTTACCCATTGTTGCACAATCTTCCCGATTGCCAACGGATGCAGAAATGCAAGAATTAATTAAGAAATTTCGCCATTTTGCTGCTAATCCTCCAAACGAAAATCGCGAAATGTATATTAAAGATCGGCGCGATCGCACTCAAATTCAGCAAATAACGTCCTTTGTAAAAGCTCGATCGCAAATCGATCCAACAACAGCACCTTTTCTAGGTCAATGGGTGGCTTATGAAGAAACAAAAAGTATTTATCCATCAAATATCAAAGATCGAGTTTGCATTAATCAACCAGGCATTTATGAATACGCATGGCCAAGACCTCTAAAAACTCCTGCTGAATTAATGCGACACATTCCCCAAAACGACGCCACGCGCGATCGCATCATGAAACAATTTCAACAAGCTGGCTGTACAGCTTCTTTACCAAATCGCAGATAAATTAATGAATATCTATCTGCATGAATCTACTGCATTTGCGGTTAAAATATAAGTGCTAAATAGGAGAATAATTCATGAAAATTCGATCGCTCATTGCCACTGCTACCCCGATCGCAATCCTCGCAGCAAACCTAGGATCTGTAACGGCTGAAGTTTCGCCCGATCGAGGGCAATTGCTAGCCAATTCTCAGCTATCTCAAACACAAATCGATCGACTTAAATCTCTCGGAACTAAAGTTGCCGTTCCTACCTACGTTCCTGCCGGATTTCAAATAGCCGGCCTTCAAATTAAACCTTGCCCTTCAGGAGTTCGCCGTTTTTGCCCTGACTACGCAATTATCTATCGCAATTCCAATAACTCTTGCTTTGCTATTGAATCCACAGGCGGCGGTGTTGGCGATATGCCATCGGATAATTTAGAAAAAAGCTATCCCGTCAACAACTCCATATTGGGTAAAAGTGAAGTGTTAAAATATCGTAAAAACCCGCAACTTTCACGTCCTACTTTAACAGGAAGTTGGAGCGGACAAGGCCCGTTTTACAGATTTACGGGTGCGGGTTCTCGTCTTGTTTTAAATAGTGTGCCTCCAGAATTGTCTAATTGTAGCGACATTAGTCCTCAAGAAGCTGTTCGGGTTTCGGAATCTTTGCGATACTTGCCCTAAAGCTTCATAAGCAATATTTAGAAATCACGAATTCTCAGTCATCAGAAAATTAGGACTTGTACAACTGAGGAATTTTGAGACTATTTGTAGAGTAAGGTGCGCAGTGCGCACCCTACAGATTGAGGAATTTTGAGACTATTTATCGAGTAAGGTGCGAAGTGCGCATCCTACAGATTGAGCCTCTGCGTAAGTTCTGAAAACGCCATATTTCGATATTATAATTTCTGAATTTTACTGCTTTGAATAATTCGATCGACCGTCAAATCTAATTCGGGAAAAGTTGGAGAAATAATGCGATCGCTCCCTCTAAATCCTTGAACCTGATAACTACCTGCTACCAAACGGTAAACAAAAACAGTAGGAACTTTTGGATTGCCGAGATAAGCTCTAGATGCGATCCTTTTAATATTTGCATCTTAATTATAATCTCATTAACTCTATCTGCGTTCATCCCCGTTTATCCGCTGAACTCTGCGGTTAAAACCTGAAACTTAAACTTTGCAACCAGTCAAAAATCCCACGCTAACATCAGACAAAAACTATTAAGTAAGCCCACCGAATTAAACGCAACATCGAAATCGCCCACAAGCTCGCTGACCCGCTTTTCTTCCTTCTTCCTTCTTCCTTCTTCCTTCTTCCTTCTACTGAACCAGTGGCGGAACCAACAAAACATCAGTCAAGATAGAAACAGCGTCATTCCCCCAACTGCCATGACAGACACCCACGAAATAGCAGCCACCCTAGAAGCCGGAGACTACAAACAAGCCGCCCAACTCATCAAACAATTCCAAAAAGAATCGCCCGAAAACCCCTGGGTGCAATACTACATCGGCCGCTACTACGAACTCACCAATAACCTAGAAAAAGCCGACAAAACCTACAAACAAATTCTCCGCGACATCACCAACCCCAAAATCGCCTCCCAAGCCCGCCAAGGAATTCAGCGGATTGAAACCCTACAGCAAAACCTCCGCGAACAAGCCATCGAAACCGCCAAAAACGACCCCAACAGCCAAGAACCCGGACTTTTGATTCTCGAAGCCGTCAGCCCCGAAGACAAACCAGCAGCCATCCAAAATATCAGCAGAATCTTCCAAACTGACATCTATACCACCCGAATGCAAATCCAAAGTCGCGGCTGGAGACTCTACAAAACAGGTCCGATAGCCGAACTTCGCGTTTACGGTCAAGAACTCCTTAAGGCGGGAATTCCCGTATTTTGGTCAACCCTAGCGGACATTCAACAAATTCAAATATTTCGAGTGCAATATTTCCAGTCTATTGATTCGCCAGCGGTGGTGTGTAAAGATCATCTCGATCGACTGGGTTCGATCGAATTTAGCTGGTCGGAAGTTGGGCAACAAGTGGAAGGATTGCTGCCGATTTTTATGGAAATTATGGACTACTCCCCCAATCGCAGAAATGAGGAATTTCGCCACAAAGAAATCACCCAAGATTACGCTCAAATCTGCGACTTGCATCTTCCCGGTCGCAATTGTATTTTGCGAATTTGCGACCAAAGTTACGAATTTCAACAAGGCGTTGATTTTACTAAAGATCCTGAAGCTATAGCAGCCTTACCCAGCGCAAAAAACAAAAAAAATAGACGCCAAAATTCTCCACAAGTTACTCAAAGTACCACCAGAATTAACTGGAATCGCTTGCTAGAAATGCTAGACGAACAGCTTGATGTTACGGTTTGGTCGGAATTTACGCCGTTTGCCGAAACAGTTCTCGATTACACCCATATGTTAAGCAAAATTGACTCTCATGTAGATGTCGAGCGCAAATCTGAAACTCCTTGGGACCCGGCTTTTCAGCTATACAGCGGTTTAGCTTTTCTGAGAAGTCAAGGGAATAGTTGAGAGTTGATAGTTAATAGTTGAGAGTTGAGAGTTGAGAGTTGACAGCAAACAATTGTCAAAAGAAATCTAGATCGCACTTAAACCCTCTTCTTGCCTGACTCCTGCCTCCTTCCTGACATCAATGATAAATATTCACGCCGACTTACTTAATCTTAATGGCGCTGAGTTCGCGATCGCACACAAAAAAATAAAAAAGAAAATGCTGCAATTGCTTGGCATTTAGCTCGCAATTGCAGCAATCCTTTTTGACGTAATTGCCAATTTCTTACTTAGTTTTCACCTGACGGGCCATTTCCCGGAAACCGTTCATGCTAGGGCCGGGAAGGCGGCGGTTGGAAGTTGGAATCGGAGCTAAATAATTAGGAGCAAAAGTATTCGCTACTTTGCCGTTAGTTGCAGCAGCAGGTACTTTTGCAGGTGTTGGAGCAACAGCGGGAGCACTAGCTGCTGGTTCCTTTTCTTTCTTAGACTTTTTCGCTGTTTCCGCCTTAGCTGTCTTAGTTGCTTGGGCCTGTTCGGGCTTAGCAGTTTCAGCTTTTGCGGTTGCAGGTGCCGCAGCTACAGCAGCAGCAACAGGTTCGGCTTTTGCGGGTGCGACTTTTGCGGGCTCTTTCGCAGAACCATCCAAATCTAGAAAATATTCAGACTTTTTGAAGCCGAAAAGTCCGCCTAAAAAGCCAAAAATGCCAGCAAACAAGTTTTTGATAAAACCGAACATTAGACTTACTCCTTTTGGTGTTTTTGTTGTTTTACAGAAAAATTTACCAGCTTCCTAAAACAGCTAGATTACGAGTTATGGCAACTTTTGTCTACATTTATTCATCAAAATTTACATTTTGCCGGACTCAAGCTGCCCGATCGCAGCAAATTTTAGGTATAAATACTAGCAATGCTTCGCACTTATTTACAATTATCTCAGAATTCGTTCAAAATTCCTACCGATCGCCGCTCGAATCTCGATCCGATTTGACATCTGTCCTACTGAGCGTAAAACTCTTGATGTGACTGACCTAAGCTGAAATCAGCAAGCTATTATTAAGAAAAATGAACAGTTCGATCGAGCGCAATCCAGTCGTTTTAGTTCACGGCATCTGGGACACGAGTACAATTTTTCACAAAATGTCGGCCCATCTAACTCAACGGGGATGGCCAGTATACAGCCTCAACCTTACCCCCAACGATGGCAGTCTCGCGCTCGATTTATTAGCCAACCAGCTAGCAGAATTCATTTCCGAAACCTTTGAACCCCAACAGTCGATCGACCTGGTAGGCTACAGCATGGGAGGCATTGTCAGCCGTTACTACGTGCAGCGACTTGGAGGAATAGATCGAGTACAGCGATTTATTACGCTGTCATCGCCCCATCGCGGCACCTTCACCGCTTACAGCTTGTCGCTACCGGGATACTTGCAAATGCGTCCCGACAGCAGCTTGCTGCGGGATTTAAACCAAGATGTGACTGCGCTCAAACGCATCAATTTTACCTCAATGTGGACGCCGTTTGACGCGATTATCGTACCGGCTAACAGTTCCCAACTGCCCGTAGGTCGAGATATTAAACTTAACGTTTTGCTGCACCGCCAAATGGTTACGGACGATCGCAGTCTCAACGCATTAGTTGCAGAGTTAGAAGCTCCTATTTTACAATCTAAATTGCCTGTAAAAAATCATCCCTAGGATACATATCGCGATTGCAAATGAATCATAAATTTTTAACCCCACCCCAACCCTCCCCTTACTAAGGGGAGGGAGTAAGAAGTTTACAAATGATTTGCGATCGCTATATCGCGAACTTACTACCTTAAAATATCTCATCACCTACAGTAGGGTGCGCGCAGTAGGGTGCGCGTCACGCACCTTACTACAGTCAAATATGCAAAAAAATGAATAGCGAATTCCAGCGCAATCCAGTAGTTTTAGTGCACGGAATCTTCCGCAAATCGGGAGTTTTCCGTCAAATGTCAGCGTATTTAACTGATTTGGGCTGGTCGGTTCGATCGCTCGATATGACACCAAATTACGGATCGATACCCCTCGATAGATTAGCATTGCAACTATCAGATTATATCACTAAAACTTTTCCTCCCGATCGACCTGTAGATCTAGTGGGATTGAGCATGGGAGGCTTAGTCAGCCGCTATTACTTGCAGAGACTCGGAGGAATAGATCGAGTGCAGCGATTTGTTGCGATATCATCGCCTCACAACGGTACTTGGATGGCCTATGCACTTTGGGGAACAGGTTGCGTTCAAATGCGCCCTAACAGCACTTTTTTACAAGACTTAAATCGCGATGCTATGATGCTCGATCGGGTAAATTTTACTTCTATTTGGACTCCTTGGGATTTTATTATTGTACCTGCTTCTAGTTCGCAAATACCTGCTGGCAAAGAAGTTAAATTACCCATATTTGCTCATGCTATGATGGCGAGGGATTTGCGGAGTTTACAAGCTGTTGCTGAAGCATTAGCCGCACCTGCTAAAATTGGTAATTAAAGTGCGATCGCGCGTCCCCAAAATTACCCCAACAATTCCTCGTAGGGGCGAAGCATTCGGGCGACAATTTCCGAAATAAATGCGAAATATGGTACCCGAATGCTTCGCCCAACCCCACGACAAACTTACAATCCCGCCTTCTAAATTGGACGATTAAAATGCGATCGCGACTTCTCAAAATCCCAAAAATTCAATGTTGTGACAGATTATTTTCTGTGGGAATTGGGTGAAGCATTTGGATATCTAAATTGTCGCGATGTTATACCAGTTCTCTAAAAGTCTGCTACAATCCTTGACCCCCCCTAACCCCACGCCAGTTGCTACAACGGGGGGGACCCCCGCAACGCACTGGCTCCCCTTATAAAGGGGGGGGACAAGAACACTGTTGCATTCTTTTTTAAAATTGGTATTACCGATATTGTCGCCCAAATGCTTCGCCCCTACACTCAATGTTCTTGCAGATTATCTGTGGCAAAAAAGCTGATTTCTGGCCGATAAATTACAAATACCGAGTTAATTGTACTCGATAGCGTTCCTTCTT
>JBOFTL010000612.1:0-2854 GCA_051652045.1 Microcoleus sp.
AAAGTCTCCGCAGGATCGACATCGCGAGTAGCGAGAGAAGCGGCGCGGGCGTGGCCTCCGCCACCGAGGGGTTGGACGAGTTGGTTGAGGTTGGTTCCGTCGATGCGCGATCGGCCGATAATCGTTAATCTATTGGAAACTGGATGTTCTGCTGAGTCAGAATTGATGCAGCGCTTGCTGTCGTTTTCGCCATATTTGTAAACGTTGCCCAAAATCAAAGCATCGGTTTCGGTCAAATCGAGCAAGCGGGCGGCCAGAGAAGACAGTCCGGGAACGAAGGCGTCAGTATAAAGCAGCACCCAGGCAACACTGTAACCGTGCAAAGAGTCCGATCGCAAATTTTCCAGCGCTTCCGAGAGCAAATCCTGCAACTGCGGGGACAAACCGGGTTCTACATATTCAGCGATGACGCGCAAACTCGCTCCCTGCGCCATCAGCCACGCTAAAGCTGTAGCATCTCGGGAGGTAGAGCTTTCAAAGGTGAGGGAACCCGTATCGACATGAATTCCCAAGGCCATAACAGTTGCTTCTGAAGGCTGGAGGCGGAAATTTTCGCTATTTTCGGAATTTTCGAGTTTTTCCCGCAGTTTTTCCACAATTAAAGTAGTGGTGGCTCCGACTGCTTCGATCTGAGTTACTGTAGCGGGAATGTCGGAATGAGCTTCTAAGTGGTGGTCGAAAACGGCAATTTCGTTGAGTTGCGGCAAATCCAGCCACTCGGCGGCTTTTCCCAAACGATCGCGCTGGGTAGAATCAACTATAGCGAGCGATCGAATTTTTTGGGGATTGACGGCGCGGCGTTCGATTAAAGGGTATTCGTCGCGGTGCAATGCCAAAAAATCTCGCACTGTGGGATGACACCCGCCCGTCAACACGATCCGGCTACCGGGGCGCAACACGCAAAGTCCCACCGCCGCCCCCAAAGCGTCAAAATCTGCTGTAGTGTGGCACAAAACTAAGTCCATAGCCGAGAATCCCGCGTTTTTCGCTCCTGGTAGTGGCAAATTCTCGCAGCGTACAGCGGGCGAGCTAATGATACTGTAACCCAAGCTTTGTTTCAACAGCAGCAGCAAAGAGTGGTAAAATTCAAGACGGATCTGAAGAGCCGGACTGTAAATCCACTATAGATTTTTAGCCCAGGCGGATGCGCCGAATTAACGGACTATAGATTTTGTCGGTTGGCGTAGAGCCAACAAATTCGAGGCTGGAAGGTTTGTCTGGCTTCTGGAAAACTTTTTCAACTCAACGCACTGTTACATCGCAAGGAGAAAATATGTCAATTTTGTTTCAGTTGGTTTTAACGGCTTTGGTAGTGCTGTCTTTTGTTATGGTAGTCGGTGTTCCGGTTGCTTATGCTTCTCCTCAAAACTGGGATCAGTCTAAGTCACTGATTTATGCAGGTTCCGGTTTGTGGTTTTTGCTGGTGATTGCTGTAGCTGTTTTGAACTTCTTGGTAGTTTAAATTGGCGATTTAAATTTGACGCTCGATCGACCTAAATTGAAAGTCAGAAGATAGTTGACAGTTGACAGTTGACAGCGATGCCCTGAGCGTAGTCGAAGGGTTGATAGTTGATAGTTGACAGCGAAGTTGCAAGCAGCAGAATTAGAAAATCTAGAGATTTGAGAATTTTCTTGATTCTGAAAAACTCGACTTTTTGGTTGCTGCATTCTGACTTTTGGTTGTGGACGATCGAGCTAAATTTTTCCAGCAATATCTAGGGTTGGCGAGCGATCGAACTCAAAGCAAAAATCGAAAATCTCAAGAGTTTGAGCGCCATCCAAACAATCAAAAATCCAAAATCTAAAAAATCTAAAATCCAAAATCTAAAATCTAAAATCAATCCTATGGCTGTTTTTGAAGGGACATTTACTCAGACAGAATCTTTGCGATTTGCGATCGTCATCGGTCGTTTTAATGACTTAGTTGTAGGCAAGCTTTTAGAAGGTTGTCAAGATTGTTTGAAACGCCACGGAGTAGATACAAACCCCCAGGGTACTCAGGTTGATTATTTTTGGGTTCCCGGCAGTTTTGAGATTCCTGTAGTCGCCCGCCAAGCGGCTCTTTCGCGGCGCTACGATGCGGTAATTTGTTTGGGTGCGGTAATTCGCGGCCAGACTCCTCATTTCGATTTTGTAGCTGGTGAAGTTTCCAAAGGAATTGCTGCTGCTGCTTTTCAAACTGGCGTGCCAGTAATTTTTGGAGTGGTGACGACAGACACGATGCAGCAAGCTTTGGAAAGGGCGGGAATTAAGAGCAATTTGGGCTGGAATTACGGAATGAGCGCGATCGAAATGGGTACTTTGATGCGTCAAGTTAAGGGTTTATCTGTGAATTCTTACGGTGAGTTGGCGGCTGCTTCCGCCGTCCAAGTGCTGTCGGGAGAACCAAATGAAATTTGAGAATTGGGAATTGGGAATTGGGAATTGGGAATTGGGAATTGGTAATGGTAATGGGTAATGGGTAATTGGTAATTGGTAATTCTCCCAATCTTCCAATCTCCCAATCTCTCAATATGAAGATTTAGCAGGAGCTGATTTAAGTAGTGTTAAACGAGTTGGCTGCAAATTAAGTAGATTCAATCTCAGCGGTGCAGACTTAGATAATGCCGATTTGAGTCGTGCCGATCTGAGTTCTGCTAACTTAAGTAATGCTAAACTAACAAACGTAAAACTTTGTCGCGCTGACTTAAGTGGTGCTGACTTGACAAATGCTTTGCTGATGGATGCCGACTTGAGTCATGCCAAGCTGAGCCGTGCCGACTTAAGCTATGCCGACTTGAGTGGTGCCGACTTGAGTCATGCCGACTTGAGTGGTGCCAAGCTGAGCAGTGCCAACCTGGGGGGGGGCCAACCT
>JBOFTL010000613.1:0-4729 GCA_051652045.1 Microcoleus sp.
GAACAACTGGGAGTCGATCTAGCATTCCTCTATCCAACGGCTGGACTTTGGTTGCTCGCGATCGATACAATGGAGTCGCAAGTAGCAGGAGCATTTACCCGCGCTTACAACAATTGGCTGCGAGATTTTTGCAGTTATAACCCTCAATTACTTAGGGGTGTAGGAGCAATTAACCTGCACGATCCAGCAGAGATGGTATCAGAATTGCAGCGGATCGCAGACTTCGGCTGGAGGGCAGTTTATTTACGTCCCAATCCCGTCAAAGGAAGATTGTTGAGCGATCGAGATTACGAACAATTTTGGACGGAATGCGAGCAGTTAAATATTGCTGTCGGCTTCCACGAAGGCACTCACAGCCGATTGCCTACCGTCGGTTCGGATAGGTTTCACACGCGATTTGGAATGCACGCTTGTTCGCATCCGATGGAACAGATGATGGCATTACTAGCTTTAATTGAAGGGGGAGTTTTAGAGCGCCATCCTAACTTAAAAGTAGGGTTTTTAGAGTCAGGCTGCGGGTGGCTGCCTTACTGGCTGTGGCGGTTAGATGAAGAGTACAGAAACCTAGCTTGGGAAGTCAGAGACAATGTAAAAATGAAGCCTTCCGAGTATTTTCGACGGCAATGTTTTATCTCGATCGAGCCTTCGGAGCCTTACCTGCCGGAAATTATCCAATATATAGGCGAGGATAATTTGATTTTCGGCACAGATTACCCGCACATTGACTTTCATTCAGATATTACGGTTGAAGTAGTAGGTTTGGAAGAGCGACTGTCCAAACAAACCGTGCAAAAAATTCTCTGGGATAATCCCCGACGCTTTTACGGAATTTAGACAATTGACATTTGACTGTTGTCATTGCGAGCGAAGCGAAGCAATCGCAAAGCCTCTGCGACTGACTAGCTTCACTCGCAATAACAAATGACTGTTGTCATTGCGAGCGAAGCGAAGCAATCGCAAACTTCTGCGACTGACTAGCTTCACTCGCGGTAACAAATGACTGTTGTCATTGCGAGCGAAGCGAAGCAATCGCAAAGCTTCTGCGACTGACTAGCTTCACTCGCGGTAACAAATAATCTCAAATCCGACTTAATAATCCCCTTTATTATATCTCCCCTTCTCTGTACTCTCTGCGTTCTCTGCGGTTAATTTAAAATTTCTATCTAACGCAGATTTAGGATAACCCTAAAAACAGAATAGCCAACTCGAATGTGCTATCAACCCATCTAAAATATAAAATTTATGATTCCCAATATCAACCCATATCTAGCGTAAATCCCAATCCAAAATCCAAAACCTCAAATCTAAAATCGTATGTTTTCCTCATTCATCCTGAATTTTAAACAAGAAATTTGCTTAGAAGAAACCGCATCGACAACAGTTTTGCAAACCCCGATCGCCCGCCTCGATCTATCGCAATTTTCCTCCGGAATGCAAGCAGTAATTCGCATCCTTGCCACCGATGGTGCAACCGAAGACGATCTGAGCGATTTGGTATTAGAAACTGACGGATTCGACGGACTAAATAATTTTAATTACTACTTGCAAAAGTTCCAAGAATTTGGTATAATTTGCCATACAATTTGCGCCGATGGCTTGTCGATCGCCTCGATCGTTCCCCTAGTATCCGGCTGCCAATTTCAGTTTCGAGAAGTAGCGCTCGATCGCACTTACATTATCTCGCGATTTGCCTATTGTCGCAGCGAAAAAAACCAAACAATTCTCGAATCTCCGCTGTCTAAAATGCAGGTAATTTTGAGAGATTGGCGCGGCGGAGCAATTGTTAGCTTGCTTGCCCAAGCTCAAAATTGCATTCAATTGAGCGAAAAAATTCCCGCAATTTCCGCAACAACAGTACAAACATTCTTAGAACTTTTATTGAGTGCGGGAATGCTGAATGAAGTTACAGAAAGCGAAACACCAGCCGAAAGCGAAGCATTAGCCCAATGGGAATTTCACGACTTGCTATTTCATGCCAGAAGTCGCACCGGAAGGCACAGCAATCCGGCGGGCAAAACCTATCGATTTCAAGATAAAATTGCATCGCTTCCCGCAGTAAAATTTAGCGAATTTGGTGAAACAATCCAGCTTTACAAACCGGATATTGACCGATTAAAAACAACCGATCGCCCTTTTACTTGGGTTTTAGAAGAACGAAAATCTATTCGCCGTTACGGACAGCCGATAACTGACAAACAACTAGGCGAATTTCTGTATCGATCGGCTAGAATTAAAAGTACCTTCAATAACGGCACGATGGAATGCAGCAAGCGACCTTATCCGAGCGGCGGTGCTTGTTATGAATTAGAAATTTACATTGCGATCGCCCGCTGCGAAAATATTCCCCCAGGCTTTTACCATTACTGCCCTCAAAATCACTCGATCGGCTTGGTTAGGGAACTCAATAGCGACACAGAAAAGCTATTAAAAGAAGCAGGAAATGCTACAGGCGAGTCAGCCTTCGTACCGCAAATTTTAATTGTTTTAGCAGCGCGTTTTCCCCGAGTTAGTTGGGCTTACGAATCCGTTGCTTACGCTCTAATTTTAAAAGGAGCAGGTGCACTTTACCAAACAATGTATTTAGTAGCAACAGCAATGGATTTAGCACCCAGTGCGATCGGCTGTGGCAATGCCGATTTATTTGCCAAAATTGCAGGTACAGATTATTATGCCGAATCGTCTGTAGGAGAATTTATTTTGGGCAGTATGGAGAGTTAGTTGAGAGTTGAGAGTTGAGAGTTGAGAGTAGGGGCGGTGCCCCCGTGCCCGCCCTCATAGTTGAGAGTTGAGAGTTGAGAGTTGAGGGTCGATCGATTGATGAAATATATCTGCGTTTATCTGCGTTTATCCACCTTTATCTGCGGTTGCAAGTTAAAAGTCGATCGTTCGATGACAAATGCTAATTGTCAACAGTCAATTACCAACTACCAATTACCCATTACCAATTACCAACTACCAATTACCCCTTACCCATTCCTTCAAACACTCATCTCCAACATTCGCTGAATTGGTTGCAGAGCCGCAACTCTAATCTTTTCTGGCAAAGTAATTTCTGGAGAGCGATTTTTCATTGCCAAATATAATTTCTCTAAAGTATTTAATCTCATGTGCGGGCATTCGTTGCAAGCACAATGACTGTTGGTAGCAGGAGCAGGAATAAACAGTTTTTCAGGAGTTTGTTTTTGCATTTGGTGAATGATTCCCGGCTCAGTTGCTACGATAAAAGATGAGCTAGAACTGGCTTGAGAATATTTGAGCAAAGCCGTGGTAGATCCGATATAATTCGCATGGCGGAGTACGGGGGGTTCGCATTCCGGGTGAGCGATGACTTCAGCTTCGGGATTAGCAATTTTGAGTTGAACGAGTTTTTTTTCAGAGAAGTTTTCGTGAACGATACAAGCTCCTTGCCAAAGTTCCATTTCCCTGTTAGTTTGTTCCATAACATAGCGGCCGAGATTGCGATCGGGTCCGAAAATTATCGGCTGGTTTTTGGGAATTTGGTTGACAATTTTCACAGCATTGGAGCTAGTGCAAATAATGTCGCTCATTGCCTTAATGGCAGCGGTACAATTAATGTAAGAAATTACCAAATGTCCCGGTCGATCGGCCTTAAACGCAGCAAAAGCTTCGGGAGGACAACTGTCGGCGAGAGAGCACCCGGCATTCAAATCCGGGAGCAAGACTAATTTATCGGGATTGAGAATTTTGGCGGTTTCTGCCATAAAGTGAACCCCCGCAAACACTATGACATCAGCATCGGTGTTGGCGGCTTTGCGGGAAAGCTCCAAAGAGTCGCCGATGCAGTCTGCGATGTCTTGAATCTCCCCATCTTGGTAATAGTGGGCGAGAATCACGGCGTTCAACTCTTTTTTGAGGGCCCTGATGGCTGCAAACAAGTCGTCGGGGAGGGTTTGGGTGAAACTTGGGGCAGGTGCGGTGGTAAACACAGTTAAAAATCTGGGGTGAATGGTAGTAAGTACACTAATGCGTACTTTGAATTATAGTTGAATTCACCAAAATTTGTGGTTGCTTGGGGAAATTTGACGCTGTAACAATTTGACGCTGTAACAACTGTCAAAGTGTATTGACAATTGCCAAAAAGCATCGCCTTCTAATAATAAGAACCCTAAATAAATGTCTGTGGCTTCCGCCCCTGTAGCCCAGATCCCAGAACAGTCAATGCCCCAAACGTCACAGGCCGATCGCGAATTCTTTACCAAACTAATCGATCTTCGGTCAAATAACCTCTCCGCGATCTGCTCCAACGATTTGTTGGGCTGCTTGGCTGACTCAACATTTGTTGAGGCTGATACAATAGCATTAGTTTTTAAATAAACCAGGGTGTTCTTTCTAAAACAGAGTGCAAGTTAAAATGATTTCCTTGTCTGAGAAAAGCGGATGTTAAGTAAGCAATGTCTCCTGCATATTTAGTTGTAATAGGTTCACCACATAATGAATCGGTAGAACCCCAATTAAGTTTAGTTAAACTCAAAATTTGTGCGGCTACGGCCCTTAAATCGGGAGGAGAATTAGGGGTTCCCTCTGGATAGTCAGACCATACATTTATCTCAAGCATAACGGGTGTTCCCAGAGATTTACGGTAAGGATTATACCCGGTTGTTGAAAGATAAATTTGATTAGTAGACGTAATTACATAACTACCTCTGCTTAAGCTTCCATCAGTTTCAGCACGGTTATCGTATAGTCTTACATTGTGATGTGAGTTGAT
>JBOFTL010000614.1:0-4280 GCA_051652045.1 Microcoleus sp.
ACAGAGTCGCCATTGGTGTCGATCGTTGCAATGCCGTAACCCACACTGAGGCGATCGCCATAGCGGGCACGCAATTGGCGGACAAGTTCGCCGCGTTCCATAAAAAAATTCTCCTGAGATTAGATAGAAAGGTAAGGGGTTTAGAGCTTTGCGTACAGGCGATATTGCTTGCCTGTAGCAGAGTCCGTGAACGTTTTGCGGAGTTCGTTTTTCTCGATGACAACACCAGCCTTAAACCCACCAGCATCAGCCTTGAGAATGACCGCATTGCCGTTGTATGCGTGCTTCTCGGGGTCGAATGCCGTGATTTCTTCAATGCCCGCATCCGTCTTCACTTGGGCGGGGATGGCAGTCCAGCGAGTGGTGGGCATACGCCAGCACCAATAAACCCCGGTTTCGAGTAGGATTCCAACGATTTTGGATTTGGCGGTGGATTTCGGGATGCTGTTGCGCTTACGGCTGATCGAATAGTCGCTCGAAATCAGATTATTGATTTTGGCTGTATCTGCAAAACTCGAATTAGTACCAGATGCGAGTGATTTAGAAGCCTTGGTGGGCTTGATTCCGCTGGGGCTGAAAATCACGGTTTTCGTGGGAGCGGTGCCGCTTTCGCAGTCCACATGCCCAAAGGTTGCGGCATCGGTGTCGGATTTGGTTAGGAATCCGTAGAGGAAGTTACAGTTGCTCGTCGGTTTGACGGCAACACGTTTGCGCTTTGCCATAGGTTATTGCAATTTAGTGAGAGCTTGATCGTTCTAGCGTTGTGTCCCTAGTCATGCCCCACTTTTTGCAGGCGTAAACAGGGCTGTAAACGTGTGGAGAGTTTGTGTTCAACCCTTAAGGGTTGGAAATTTTTGTTAGATAGTGTGAGAGCTTTTTGACGGTCTACGAATCCCCCCAAGGGTTCAGAATTTCCTGGTCAATTCCATCGGGTTTAGTCGATTTCATTAGAGGGATTTCGATCGTCTTGACACGGTAGAAGTTTCCGGTTTTGCGATCGATGTAACCCGCTTTTGTTCGATCGGCTGTTTCCTTGAGAACGCGGAGTTTCGCGCTCTTGGGGAACATACGGCATATCTCCTTACGGGTTTTTACGTTTTCGCTCAGGTCTGTTTTATTGATGGTGACGATCTCGGTGTCAGTTAGGGTGATCCAACTACGAAGCTCTGCCTCTCCTTCCGTTGGGGTGTTGGTGTAGATGGACATATCCCGACCATTCTTGAGCTTGGCGGTTACAAGCCAGTTGCCGCGCTCGAAGGGACGGATCGCGGCTTTGAAGTTGTCCCAATCGGCTCCGACTTTGAGAGATGGGATTCGATGTTCAGCTTTGATGGCGCGCTTCCGGCTTCCATCGGTCCCTACGTAGCTGATTTTGCCGTTTTGGGTGGAATAGAAGCGGATGGAGAGCGATCGCATGTTGAAGGGGGCGCTGATGGCTTTATCCATCTCGACGGCGACGACTTGCCCAATGTCCTTCTCATCAATCAGAGTGTTCTGGGTGGTAATGGCGGTGATTTGAGTCATCACGTCTTGCTGATTTCCGTAAATCAGGGTTTTGAGTTCGGGATTGTCTTTATCCGGGGTGAGCTGAACCAGGCGCGAGGGGCCTTGGCTGGATTTGGCGGCTAACCGGTTCATCTCATAAGTCGCGGTGACGGTGTTACAGACCAGGTATGCCAAATCGAAAATCCGATCTTCGGCTTGCTCGGTGAAGCCTCGGATGAGGGCTTTGAGCTTGTCATCCTTTTGGGATTCTGCGATTTTTTCCACCTGGTCCGCCAAAATCCAGGGTTCTTTTTTCTCGGTGCCCGTCATGCCTAGCATGTGCCGTCCGCTCATGTAGGTTTGCAGCATGACGTTGTTCATGACGTTGGAACGGATAGCCATGAGGAACGATCGAATCCCGGCGATCGTTTCCTCACGGTTCTCTTCTTCTAGCTCTGCGATCGCGGTGGGTGAAATGCGGGGAAATCGGTGTTTGGCTTGTTTGACGAGTCCGACGCCCATCATCTGGACCATGCCGTCTGCTATTAGGCGTCCCCCGGCTGTAATCATGGCGAGTTCGTTCGCCTTCATTTGGTCCTGGAGTTCCTTGTCGGTGGCGTTCCAGTTGAACATGTAGAGTTGCAACACGGCTCCCATGACGATCGCGGTGAAGTTGCTGAAAAAGTAATCCAGCAATCCCCCTTTCAGCATGTTGAAGAATCCGCCTAAGCGGGCGCTCCGTGAGGCTCCCCGTGAGTTCGCGCGATAAGTTTGATAGAGGTCGATGTTCCGGACCCCTATGATTTGCTGTGTGGCGTGAGATAGGAGGTTTTGTTGCCCAAGGTTGATGATTGAGTTGTCCATTGTTTAGAGAAGCTATTGCCCGAGTTTTTTACTAGGGTTGGTCGGCTTGGGCACTTCTCGAACAGTTCCCATTTTGATTTCTTGAATTTGTGGGACGGGATTTCCTTCAGTGCCATATGCAGAAGGCGGCTCTTCCATCGTGCTGACAAAAATCTTCCAGGCTTCGTCGTCAGCGGCTTTTCCTTTACGGGCTGTCGATTTATCGAGTGGGAGATCGATCTTACTGGGGTCCGGAATCTCCATCTTGTTGGACATGGCAGCAATCTGGGTGTCTAGTCCGATGCGCTCCAGAATTTGCGATTTATCAGCATTACCTTTCCAGGTCCGTGCGACGTAGTGGATGCGGCCCTGTTGGAATAGGTCAAACAGGCTACTCTGAACCCCAGGGGCTGTAATTTTGAGGTGTGAGGGATGTGATTTCTTCACTTCCTCATATTTGAATCCCGCATCGTCAACCAAGCAATCTACGTCTTCTTTTGTTTGTAAGACGATTTGCGTTAGCTTCATCATGTCCTGAGCTATTGCAAATAAATATCGCTCAATTACTTCTAAATCTTGAGACTGCGCGATCGTTTGAGCATTGATTTCTTCAATGCCATCCTGAATGTTTCGATGTTGCATTTGGAGAGAAGCCCCGCTTGCACTCTTGACGATGTGACTGTTGGGAAGCCCCAAGCGTTCATCTACTTGTTTGAAGGTCCATAGTGATGCACTGAGGGCGTCATCAATTTTTACTTTCCCTTTTGCCGGGTTCATGACGGATTGGTCAAATGTCCCTCCCAATTTCTGGAATCCAGCTCTAAAGAAGAGAGGAGCAGCGATCATGGCTGTTAGCCCAATTAAATTCGTCGCGGTCCCCGTACCGGATTGCCCATACTGCTGAAATCCGGACGCTTTAATCACGGATTCCGCTGACATCGTAACGCCACGTTTGAGGTCGTTTACGTTCAATACGTCCATCGTGGTCGCAAGGGGAGCCGCAACTTGTGTATTGATATGCTGTTTGATTGGATCGATTATGCTCGCGGGATTTAAATCTATTCCTTTATTTATTTGATTGACGATCGTGGTGTTGTTATTGGTGACAAAATTTTGCAGGGTGTTACCCATATTTGTCACGGCATTGGTAACGATATTGGTGCCCTCGTTGACATTTCCCGAGATCGCACTCTGCAAACTTGTGAGCTGAGATTGAAGCGGGCTTAGATTGACCTGCCCAACGCGTGAATCCAAGTTGGTAAGTCGTGTTCCAATTACAGAGAGTTGCGTCAGGACCGGATTGAGGTTTACGGTCGGGGCGGGGATTTTACTGGGGATTGCGTCTACGTCGGTTTTGCGGGCGATGTCGGAGGGGATTCTGTTTAGGACTTGGGAGAAGTCGATCTTGGGGGCGGGGATGGCTTGTAGGTCGGATTTACGCGCCAGGTCAGCGGGGATGTCAGATTTGCGCGCCAGGTCGGAGGGGAGGCGGAATGCCTGTGCTGCTTCTGAGCCTATGCGGCTATAGTCAAAATTGAATTGCTTCCCGTCGATCGCTCTCGTTACAATGCTATTGATTTGAGCGTAGTCCACTCCTTTCGCCTGCAGGGCACTTATTCCGGTCGCTAGCGATTGAATCCCGCTTGTTAAAGTCTGAAGTTGGGGTCCGTAGTTCGGAGCGCCCAGGCGTTGGATGTCCGCTTTGATAGACGAAACGTTAGAGTTTAGCGACTGAAATTGAGGACCGTAATTCTGAGCGCCCAGGCGTTGAATGTCTGCCTTGATGGATGAGACGTTGGAGTTAAGCGATTGAAATTGGGGTCCGTAGTTTTGCGCCCCTAGGCGTTGGATATCCGCTTTGATGGATGAAACGTCGTTGGACTTGGCTAACCCGGCTTGCTGGAGTGCTGAGCTGGTAGAAGAGGCTATTTTTTGATAATCGATCGCGGGCT
>JBOFTL010000615.1:0-2422 GCA_051652045.1 Microcoleus sp.
AGATAACTCTTCAAATCCAACTTTTCCGTCAACGATATCTTTTCCAATACCATCTGTATAAGATTTATATCTATTTGCTTTAAATTCTTCAAAAATATTGTCTTCAATTAATTTAGCAGCAACTTTTAATTCTTTTGCTCATGTTCCACTCGCGAAATTCATGGGCAGGGCCTGTGGCGGAAATTTCTAATTCCGTAGTACCGAGTAAGTCATCTTTATCCAAACTAGCCAAAAAGTGGATACTGGTAGCAAAATCAAGTATCTTTCCAGCCTGCGCTCCGTAAGGAGCTGACGCTGCTACAACATTTGCAACAGTAGTGGTAATCTCTTTAACTGCTTCGCTGTACTTATGATCCCAATCTTTTCCAGCATCTTCGTCGTAAGCTTTTAGCCCGCCTTTAATGATTTCTCCTTCTGGTATGTTGCCTTCAAATAAAACGCTCTCCTCTGGACGGAACGTTTTGGTTTGATGGTCATAGTCCTTGATTTTGATAGGGTGCGTCAGAATTCCCTTTGTGACTCCCCCACCTACTAAAGCACCGACGAGATAAAAATCATCTCCACCGGTTATATCTTCAGTATCTCGGCACAAAACATTCACTAATTTAACTTTGATGTTAGGCATTTTTTTGTGTCACTATTGTTTTGAGTTTGGCATTGGGAAGAGCATTTAGTTAATTGGCAGTTGAATGCCTTTTTGCCCTTCCATTTATAAGGCGATCTCAGTTTGCAATTCCTAAATGTCTGATGAGTTGACACTCTCAGGGCTGAAGCCACTGAGATTCTTAAGACATTGCGGTCTTAATATCCCGATTGCTCAGGTTCCCAAACTCACCACGTTTGCTTGAGGAGCGTAGTGATACCTTTTGGGCGTTTAGGTGTTCAACACCAGGTTTCGCGGAGTCCCCACGTACCATTCTCAAAGCTCGATCTCTGATAGTTTTTGCAGCGCCAATATCGGCGTGTTCGTGATATCCACATTCCACACAGATGAACTTTTCTCCATCTCTGTTGGATTTATCGATATGACCGCAATTCCTACATTCTTGACTAGAGTGCTTAGGATTGACTTTAATTAAGATTTTTCCTTGCTTCGCAGCCAGATACTCAATCTTTAACCCCAAATCGCCCCAACCTGCGTCAGCGATAGCACGATTCAATCCCTTTTTTCTGGATTGCCCATTTTTGAGAAACCTTCCTGTTTTCTCATCACTTTTTACTTTGCATCGGCGCATCATCCCAGAAATATTCAAATCTTCTAAGGCGATTACATCAACGCTTCGAGATACAATCTTATTTGCAGTTTTCCATTGATGCGCTTGGCGTTTATCACCAATCTTTTGATGGAATCTACTAACTCTGATAGCTGTTTTTTTGCGGTTTTTACTGCCTTTTGCTTTGCGGTTAACCCGTCTCTGTCTGATTTTTAGAGTGCGTTTAGCTTTTTTGTTGGTTGAAAATCTAGGGTTCTCAATTTGGTGACCATCAGAAAGATGAACCAGTTTAGTGATTCCCAAGTCGCAGCCGATTACTTTGGGATTACTACCGAGAGCTTTGGGGCTGTATTCGGGTACAGATTTATCCTCTATTCTCATAGAAACATACCAACCATTCTGGCGCTTTCTAACCGTGCAAGCCTTGATAGTAAACCCATCTGGGATTGAGCGAGAGTTGTAAAACCGCATCCAACCCACTTTGGGTAGGTAAATTTTATTACCCTTGATTTTTACTCCCATTGCGAAAGTAAAAGATGTGAAGTTGCTGCGGTTTTTAAACTTAGGAAATCCCCTACCTTCAAAGAAATTTTTGTAGGCAATGTCTAGGCGTTTAACATTCTGTTGTAGAACTGTTGAGTCGATTTCGCTATACCAAGGTCTAGCTATTTTTAACTCAGGCAATGCTGTTATTTGAATGTCGCCAGCGCTTCGACGAGGATTTCTAGCTTTACCCTCTTTGTCAAGCTTGGAGTCTTTCCAAGGATTTCCAGTTGCGCCACTTTTGCTTACGAAGCAGGTCAATGGTGAAGCTTCGCCTTTCGTTCGGATGTCACAGTAATCGCCTTGGATAAACTGCCGATCGTACTGACAGATTCTGTCACCCAAGCACCAATTATACTGGCTTCGCAGCAGATCTATCCAAATCGACATTTTTGATGATTGTGTTTGATTGGGACGTAACTTATAAGCATAGTTTGTTAGCAATCTGGTTCACCTCATTGTTTATATCTTAACGTCTTTATCTGTTTCTAAATATTAAGAATCAAGAAAGATTCAAGGCGGTTGAAACCGCCCGTGTCGCTTACATCTCAGGACTAAAGTCTCGCTCGTTTTCCGCTTCCCGAATGTTTTTTTATAAACTTGTATAGCAGGAAACCGCTTTTTTTACAATAACCGCAAGTAAGAGCCGAGCTGCCGATCGGTCC
>JBOFTL010000616.1:0-31516 GCA_051652045.1 Microcoleus sp.
TGGGGATTATTGGTGCAGAAGCTAAAAATGCTGTGCCACAGCTAATTCCCCTGCTTCAAGACTCCGATGCAGATGTGCGTAGCAATGCAGCCACTGCTTTAGGGAGAATCGGCGCAGAAGCTAAAACTACTGTGCCACGGCTAATTCCCCTGCTTCAAGACTCACATCCACTTGTGCGAATCAACGCAGCCTTTGCCTTGGGGGAAATCGGTGCAGAAGCTAAAAATGCTGTATCACAGCTAACTCCCCTGCTTCAAGACTCCAATGCAGATGTGCGTGAAAATAGCGTTAATATCTTCCAAGTGATTGGGATTTTTGATGCAAAAACTGCTGTGTCGCAGCTAGTTGCCTTGCTTCAAGACTCAAATTCAGGTGTACGTCGCGAAGCAGCCGATTCCTTGGTTAGTATTGCTCTTAGCCTTCAAGAAAAAGCAAAGACGTTAACTTCACCGGAGTTAAATCAAGCTGTATCAGACTTAGAATCAGCCTTGAAAATCTTGACAGAACCTAAAGCTGGTTTTTCACAAGTAACGATCGCAAATCTTCGTGTATACGTCAATATTCTCAAAGCCGAACAAAACGATCGCCTATTCGTAAAATCAATTATCCAAAATCCCTACATCTGGGGAACCGGAATTTACTTATTTTTACTCTTCGGAATCTTTGCCATCCGCCCACTGTGGCTGCTAAAAATCTACGAAACCTTAAAACCGATCGGCTTCAAAATACCTGTTCTCGGCACAGATGTATCTCTCGGTTTCTTGATATTCTTCAAATACCATCCCAGAGTTCTCGATGCTTGGGTATCAGCACATATCGTAGCGACGCGAAAGGAATTTCAACAACGGGAAACAGTGGGCGAACGAAAAATTTTCGTCCCCATGCCCGTCATCCTCGACAACAACACAATTGCCACCCTTAAAGGCAAAGATTTGCAGCCCACATTTGCTCAAAAACGCGGCTGTTTGTTGATTTGGGAAGAAGGGGGAGCGGGAAAAACCAGTTTAGCTTGTCAGATTGGCAAATGGGCGATGTCAGATACTTCTGAAGAACGCATTTGCGAGCATCGAATGCTGCCAGTTCTTATCGAAGAAGAACTCAACATAAAAGTAGCAGAAGGCAAACAACCATTCATCGAAGCAATTCGCGGTCAATTGCAAGATTTAACCGACACTGCCGAGCCGATTTCTGAAGAATTATTACAACAATTGCTCAAACAGCGGCGCATTCTAGTTATCGTCGATCATTTCTCAGAAATGAGCGAACAAACACGGACAGCAATTAAACCGGGAATGCCAGATTTTTCTGTTAATGCTTTACTCGTAACTTCGCGGCTGCAAGAAGATTTAGATAAAGTTACCAAGACCACAATCAAACCCCTCCGCATTGCCGGAAATCGACTGTCATCGTTCATGGAAAGCTATCTCAGCCAACAGCAAAAACGCGACTTATTTAGTGACACAGAATTTTTCAATGCCTGCATCCAACTATCAACTATTGTCGGCGACAGAAACATCACCGTTTTGCTAGCCAAACTCTATGCCGAGCAACTCATTGCCAAGAAAGAAGGTACAACCGACGGCAATTTACCCGATAATATTGCTGAGTTAATGCTTCACTATTTAAATAAACTCAACCGCAGCGTCACAGAGAATAATATCGGCGATGCCACCGTCCATAAAGATGCTAAAATTCTAGCTTGGGAATGCCTGAAGTCAACCTATCGCCCCGCAGCAGCAAACCGTCAGAATGCGATAATTGCTCTGGGTGAAGACACGGCAGAATCACGAATCAAGTATTTGGAAGACAAACTTAGAATCATCCAAACAAAAGGTGTAGCACGCGATCGAATTCACTTTGCTTTAGATCCGGTAGCTGAGTATTTAGCGGCGTTGCATTTGCTAGATATTAACGGGAATGATGAGAGTAAATGGCAAGATTTCTTGAAGGTAGCAGACTCCCAAAATTCACCAGAAGGAATCAAGGGCTTTATGTTAGCAGTAAAAGATTGTTATCTCGATCGCATTCCCGGTGCAAAAGATACGGACTTTTTGCCACAAGAAATCGCATCGCGTTATAATATAACAAATACCGTAGTGCCTGTATCTAATTAACATCTCGCAGGGATAATTGTATAACTATGTACATACCAGATTCGCAATCTTCCCAAGCAAAAATGCTGCCGACGATGTACGATCTACCCAGTGAAGACCCGGAGGAGCCCGGTTTGCCTGACGAATTCCACGACTATCAACCCGAACTGCTGCGTCTAACCTGCCGCCCCGCCAACCATCCCCCAGAACAAATATTTATAGCCACAGACCTCAATCTCTACTACGATTCTAATCATCTCAATTGGTACAAAAGACCTGATTGGTTTGTTGTCTTGGGTGCTCCAAGATTCTATCAAGGTGACGAATTGCGCCTCAGCTACGTGATGTGGCAAGAAAATGTCAGTCCTTTGGTAGTAGTAGAACTGCTGTCACCTGGAACTGAAGATGAAGATTTAGGAATTACAGCAGAAACACCAAATAAACCACCTACTAAGTGGCGAGTTTACGAACAAATTTTGCAGGTTCCTTACTACTTTGTTTTTAGTCGGTACAACAATCAATTGAGAGTATTTCGCTCGATCGGCAATCGTTACCGCGAACAAGTTTTAACCGAGCCGCGATTCTGGATACCGGAATTAGAATTAGGTATAGGTTTGTGGGAAGGTTGTTATCAAGGTTGTTCGAGGTTGTGGCTGCGGTGGTACGATGCTAGTGGCAATTGGGTTCTGACTCCAGAGGAATTTGAAAGGCAACGAGCCGAATTTGAAAGGCAACAAGCTGAATTTGAAAGGCAACAAGCTGAATTTGAAAGGCAACGAGCTGAATTTGAAAGAGATCGAGCAAATCGTTTAGCCGATCGCCTCAGAGCAATGGGCATTAATCCCGATGAATTGTAGTTAGCAATTAGCTGATAAATAAGTCGGTACGAAAATTCTTAACTATGTCATTGCGAGCACAACGAAGTGAAGCGTTAGCCCAGCGATCCGTAGGAAAGCAATCCCAAAGTTTTTGTCGGCTTCATATTTTGTTACAGGACTCGGTTTATTTGCACCTACCTACTTATAAAAAAAATTGGATTTTAACCGTAGCGTAACAATCTCTGACAAGATTATATCAGAAGATAAGACCGATCGCACCTATTCCCTCCTACAAATACCTTGAACCCTACAGGTTATTGAAAATTGTGCAAGATCTCAGTTAACACCAACAATACTGAAGCAGTGCGGGGAATGAACGTAGTGAACCCTCCGCTATTAGCTCCGCCCAGCAGCATCAAGCAACTGTCTACCTAATTTCTGCCTTTTACCTTCTTCCCAAAAATTGTTAAGATTGTTAAATTAGCAACAAACATAGGAAATAAAAAAATCACAATAGACTCAGCTATTTGAAAATTTTTATCTTTGTTGAGGCTCCATCAAAATTTAGATCTTGCTCGCAATGACAACAGGCTCTTTCCAACTGTCTCTCCTCGAACGGGCGATCGCAGCATCTAGCAACGGTATCACGATCGCAGATGCCCGAATGCCCGATCGACCGATTATCTACTGCAATCGGGCCTTTGAACAACTGACAGGTTACAGCAGCGAAGAAGTTCTCGGACGAAATTGCAGGTTGCTGCAAGGTCCCGATACAGATCGGGCCGAATTGCAGCGTCTCCGTAACAGCTTGCAAGCTGGCACTGAAGTCAAAGTCATTCTGAAAAATTACCGCAAGGACAAAACCCCTTTTTGGAATGAATTAACCATTTCTCCCGTTCGAGATGACAGCGGAGAAATCACTCACTTTATCGGAGTGCAAAACGATATTACCCAAAGAATTGCAACTGAAACTGCCCTGCAAGACAGCGAAGCAAGATTGCGGGCGATCGCAACTGCTACTCCAGTCCCCATGCTAATTGCTAGGCTAGAAGATAGTATAATTTTATACGCAAATCCTGCTTTTTGTCAAGTTTTTGGCTTGAGTTATCACCAACTTATCGGCTTGAGAAAGCTTGACTTGTATGCCAATATCAGCGATCGCGAGTGCTTATTAGAATCCCTCAAGCAAAATGGTTTTAGCGACTGCGAACAAATTTGCCTGAAAAAAGCAGATGGTAGTTTGTTTTGGGTAAAAATGTCGGTGAGATCGATTAATTTTAACGGCGAACTAGCAACTTTATCCACATTTTATGATATCACCGATCGCGTCGAGGCAGAAGCAGCATTGCGTGCCAGCGAAGCTAAATTTCACAAATTAGCTGCCAACTTACCGGGAACGATCTATCAGTTTCAACTAGCAGCAGACGGCACGATGTCTTTTCCTTATGTCAGTTCCGCCTGTCGCGAACTTTGGGAATTAGAACCGGAGGTACTCGAACGTTCTGCTGCACCCGCGATCGAAAAAATTCATCCCGAAGATTTGCCGAGTTTTGAGGAATCCATTGCTCGATCGGCAATAACTTTAGAACCTTGGTGCTGGGAAGGAAGATTAGTTCTATCTTCGGGTAAAACCAAGTGGGTGAGCGGGCAATCCCGACCCGAAAAAAGCGACAGCGGAGATATTATTTGGGACGGATTGCTGATGGATATTAGCGATCGCAAACAGGCAGAATTAGCGCTGCTGCAAAGCGAAGCTAGATTCCAAAAATTAGTGGCTAACGTGCCGGGAATGATTTATCAATTTTTACTGCGACCCGACGGATCGAATGATTTTATATATGTCAGCAATGGTTGTCAGGAAATCTACGAATTAAAAACAGAAGAAGTCAAAAATAACTCAAATTTAATGTGGTCGTCAGTGCATCCAGAAGATCGGAAATCTTTTCGAGAATCAGTAGCATTTTCCGCAGCAACTCTGGAACCTTGGAAACATGAATGGCGACTGGTGACGCAATCAGGTCAACTTAAATGGATTCGCGGAATTGCCCGCCCGGAAAAGCAAGAGGACGGTAATATACTTTGGGACGGGCTGACAATCGACATCAGCGATCGCAAGCTAGCAGAAGAGGCGTTAGGACAATCAAAAATCGCACTGCAACAAGTCAATCAAGAACTCGAACAGCGCGTCCGAGAACGCACGTTTGCCTTGCAGGCATCCCAGCAAATGCTGTGGTTAGTTATCAACAATATTCCGCAATTTATTGTGTGGAAAGACCGCAATTCAGTATTCTTAGGTTGCAATCAAAACTTTGCCAAAAAAGCAGGTTTTAACCATCCAGCAGAATTGATCGGACTCTCTGACTTAAATATGCCTTGGAAGCCGGAAGAAACAGAATTTTTTAGAGCTACTGACCGCCGCATTATTGAGACAAATACTCCCGAATATCACATTATAGAGCCGCAAAAGCAAGCCGACGGAACCCAGCGCTGGCTTGATGCAAATAAAATTCCCCTGCAAGACAGTCACGGCAATGCAGTCGGTATTTTATGCAGTTTTGAAGACATCACCGAACGGCTGTTGCTCGAAGCAAAAGTTCGAGAAAGTGAGGAACTATTTCGCAAGATATTTGAAGATGCGCCGATCGGCATTGACTTAGCCAATTTAGAGGATGGTAAGTTGGTTAGGGTAAATAAAGCTTACTGCGAAATATTGGGATATACCGCAGCAGAATTGTTGGGCAAAAAATTTACAGACGCAATCCATCCTGACGATATTGTCAAAAATCTAGAAGCTACCTCAGCTCTTGCTCGGGGAGAAACCTCCAGCTATCGGCTGGAAAAACGCCTGATTTCAGCAGCAAACAAAGTTGTTTGGGTAAACGTGACAGCTACTTTGATTCGAGACGCTGAAGGCAAGCCAATTTACAGTTTGGGAATGATTGAAAATATTACCGATCGCAAAATTTCCGAAGTTGCGCTCATGGCATCGGAAGCTCAACTGAGAAAACAAACAACTCAATTGCGAGAAACCTGCGAACAGCTCAAACAGGCTCAAATGCAGTTAGTTCAATCTGAGAAAATGTCCAGCCTCGGTCAGATGGTGGCCGGCATCGCTCACGAAATTAATAATCCTGCCACCTTTATTAATGGTAATATTTCTCATACATTCAACTACTTTCAGGACTTAATAGAACTTTTGAAATTATACGAAAGCCATTACAATAATCCAGTACCTGAAATTGTTCGTAAAATTCAAGAAGTGGATTTGGGTTTTCTGAAGGAAGATTTACCGAGAATGCTAAATTCCATGCAAAAAGGAGTGGAAAGAATCGATCGAATTGTTGTATCACTGCGCAATTTTTCCCGGTTGGATGAAGCAGAAATGAAATTTGCCAACCTGCACGAAGGTATTGACAGTACCCTGTTAATTTTGCAGCACAGATTGAAAAACAACAGTCAAAAAGATCGAATTCAAATTGTCAAACAGTACGGCGAACTTCCAAAAGTTTACTGCTGTGCGGGACAATTAAATCAGGTATTTTTCAACATTCTCAGCAACGCGATCGACATTCTGGAAAAGCAGCCTCAACCTCGAACGATCGTCATTCGCACCTTCGCCATCAAATCTCAGGCTGCTGCAGACTTCACTCAAAACCTCAACTTTGCGGAAGAATTTTGGGAATTGACATCGGCGGCGACACAAAACTATTCAGACTCGATATTTGGCAGCCCCAAAAAATTAGTTTCACAAGATCGCATTGTAATTTGTATCGCTGATAACGGACCGGGAATGACAGAAAATATCCGCAAACGAGTGTTTGACCCATTTTTCACCACCAAACCAGTAGGTTCCGGCACGGGGCTGGGATTGTCGATCGGCTATCAGATTGTGGTAGAAAAACATAGGGGAACATTGCGGTGCATTTCAGAACCAGGGCAGGGTGCCGAATTCTGGATTGAAATTCCGCTTTAGCAAAGACAATTAGATGTTCGTAGTGCGGAGTTTAGTCCGCACTACGAACTGTTTTGATTATTGGCGATCGACGGAACACGATCTTAAACAGTTGCATAGAGGTTGGGAATACTTTCAGAAACGGGGATTTGGTATTCCTCGGTTCAAACTTTTTGAACAGTTTAAGTCGTTGCTGTTTCCCCAGTTCAAGGAGAATTTAGTCCGCTCCTATTCGCGAGGCAATTATGTTGAAAAAATTACCATTACCCCTGTCTCGCTACATTCCAGCAGGTTTGACGCTGGTTTTGGGCATCGGACTATCGGCACTCACCTTCGCCCTTGTGTGGAATTGGGAAGACAAGCGACGCGACTACGAAATGCACCGCCGGATTGACGACATCGCGATCGCACTCGAACGCCAACTAAACACTGACTTAGATGTAGTTCTCGCCCTCAGCGACTACATGAAATCCTCCAATACGGTAGATCGCAACTCTTTTGCTCGCTTCGTCGGCCGTCCCATTTCCGTCCACCCCAGCCTGCAAATTCTGGCTTGGGTTCCCCGCGTCTCCAACAGTGCTCGGCCCGATTACGAAGCCAAGGCGCAAACCCAAATCGACCCCAGCTTCGAGATTACAGAGCGCGGACCCAAAGGAGAACTCCGCAAAGCCGGCCAGCGTTCCGAATATTTCCCGGCCGCTTATGTCGAACCGATAGCAGACAACGAAACAGTACAGGGTTTCGATTTGGGTTCCTACCCCAAGATCCGCGCCGCTCTGGATAAGGGGCGCGATACTGGAGAAACTATCGTCACTGAATATATCGGATCGATTCAAGGCGATTCCCCCGAACTCGGGTTGTTGGCGATTGTCCCGATTTACGAAAACAACACGAAACCAACTACTTTGGAATCCAGGCGCGAACTGTTACAAGGATTTGTACTCGGTTTATTTCGAGTCAAAGATGTGTTCCAAAGTTCTTTAAAAGGACGCAATACCGAGTATCTCAAAATTTATCTCGCCAGCGAGGCACCAGAAGACCGAGAAACTACCTCACATCCCAAGCAAACCTCCGGCCTAGGTTTTCAAGATCCAGGTGCTACCGCCCAGATTCATCAATTTGGCGTACTTTTTTTATCTGATAGCGAACAGATCGAGGCTGTATCGCCTGCTGTCAAACAAGAAATGCGATCGAACTGCCCGATTCAAGAAAGTTCCGACCCCGAAAACACGGCTTGCAGGAGGTCGCTGAAAATTAGCGGCCGCAATTGGTATCTGTATCTTGCAGCAACTCCAGAAATTCGCAAAACTCGCAGACACTGGCGTTCTTGGGGTCTGCTGATGATGGGTTTGCTGTGGACTCTGATTCCGGTGACATATATGCTGACGGCTTTGAGTCGCACCGCGCAAATTGAGAAGCTGGCTTTGGATACAGCACGCCAAGCCGATGAGTTGCAGGATGCTTACAAACTGTTAGAAGCCGAACAAGCTAAATCGGAACAGTTGCTGTTAAATGTATTACCAGGTCCGATCGCCCTGCGCCTGAAGCGTAACGAACAAAGCATTGCCGAAAGTTTTGGAGAAGTAACTGTTTTGTTTGCTGATATTGTGGGGTTTACTGAGATGTCGTCGAGAGTTTCGGCGACGGCTGTGGTGGAAGTACTCAACGAAATTTTTTCAGCTTTCGACCACTTGGCCGATCGGCACGGTTTGGAGAAGATTAAAACTATTGGCGATGCCTACATGGTGGTGGGCGGTTTGCCGACACCCCGAGAAGATCATGCTGCAGCGATCGCAGACATGGCGATCGATATGCTGCAGGAAATTCGTCACATCAGTTTAGATCGTGCGGAACCTTTTAGCATCCGCATTGGTATTAATACGGGTCCTGTAGTTGCGGGAGTAATCGGACTGAAAAAGTTTATTTACGACCTGTGGGGCGATACTGTAAATATTGCTTCGCGCATGGAATCTCACGGAATTACGGGCTGCATTCAAGTAACAGCAGAAACTTATCACATATTAAAGGATAAATATGTTTTTCAAAAGCGCGGGGCGATTCAGGTTAAGGGTAAAGGGTACATGACTACTTATTTGCTAACTGGCAGAAAAGATCGATAGTTAGTTGATAGTTGATAGTTGATATAGCATTTCTCAGAAAGATGAGGTATGACTGGGCATAGGGCATAGGGCATAGGACAAAGGCCTGTGCGGGCATACCTCACTTTTTTGAGAACCGCCATAGTTGATAGTTGTAGTGCGAGCGTCGGGAGCTCGCGATCGATTGATAGTTGGTAGGGGCGGTGCCCCCGTGCCCGCCCGAGTTGATAGTTGACAGTTGACACAATTTTTATCGGCTATATTGCCTTGGGTCGATCGACCGCAATAAGATTGGTTCGTAGTGTGGACTTGGGTCCGCCATCTCGGAAGGGACTGAAGTCCCTACTACGAACTTAAGGGACTGAAGTTCCTACTACGAACTATTTTCGATCGCTTTTTTTGCTGCAATTTTTGATTAAATTAACGCAGCCCCAACCAGGTAAAAAAGTCCTGGCGGGTGAAAAATTCTAACAATAAAAGTGCCACAAATCCCACCATAGCAAATCGTCCGTTGATTTGTTCGGCATAAGCATTCCACCCAAAAGCAGGTTCAGGTTGTTTAGGGGAATCAGGAATTGCGGATGTTGTAGTTGGAGGAGTTTTAGCAGTCATTTAAAATCTTTGTGTTTCGATCGTTTTGACATATTCACAATCTTTAATTATACAGTATATCCAAGCACGAGAAAATCGATTTGAGCAGAAATTAATTTTAATCCCCCGCTGGGCGCTAGCCCAGTTTTTTTGATCAAAGCGCAACCGCCAAGACAGTTGCGAAATTCTCTAATCGTCCAAACCGTTACTATTATTCCCTCTGCCCTCTTCCTTATGCCTTCTTCCTTATGCCTTCTTCCTTATGCCTTCTTCCCTCTGCCCTCTTCCTTATGCCTTCTTCCTTATGCCTTCTTCCCTCTTCCCTCTTCCTCCTTAGCCCCAATACACACTCAATAACTCATCCGTGTATCCGTGTCCGAATCCGTGTCGTGCCTTCCCTCCTCTCTCTTCCTTCTTCCTTCTTCCCTCTTCCTTCTTCCTTCGGGAACCCTGCGGTAGAATTATCAGTATATAGATGTTGTGCGTGCAACTCTGCACCAAAATAACAAAATTAAGCTGGCTTTAGAAGGCGGTAGCTGTGAAACCAATTCGTTCGTTAGAAGATGCTTTAGATCGCTGTCAGGGGATGGGAATGCGCCTGAGCCGCCAGCGTCGTTTTATTTTAGAACTCCTGTGGCAGGCACAAGAACACCTCTCAGCTCGGGAAATTTACGATCGCCTGAACCAAGAAGGAAAGGAGATCGGTCATACTTCGGTGTATCAAAACTTGGAAGCACTCTCCAGAGAGGGGATTATTGAATGCATAGAGCGATCGGAAGGTCGCTTGTACGGCAATATTAGCGACTCTCACTCTCACGTCAACTGTCTGGATACGGCTCAAATCCTCGACATTCATGTCGAACTGCCACCAGATTTGGTGGCACAAATCGAACAGCAAACCGGCGTGAAGATTGTAGATTACCGGATCGACTTTTATGGCTACCGATCGCCCGAGCCTGCTAATTCTGATGTCAGCGATTCGTCACAGTCTTCGTAAACCGCTGCGATCGTTGGTGTTTTTTTAGCCGAAACAAATAACTATCTGGAAACTGATTGTAGATTCACAGGATACTATCGAGAATATTAAATCGAGCTTGAATATACCGAACGTACCTATTCTTAGCTGGCGATCTATTATTCAAAAAATCCTAATTAAATAAAGTAGGTAAAACAAGTGCGATCGGTTCGTAGTGAGGACTTTAGTCCTCATATTTCCCGGTTTGTAGTGAGAATTTTAGTCTTAAAAATATGTGATACTAATTTTAAACGAAATAACAGTATTCTTATCCCCCCCCAATGCAGCGGGAGGGTTAGGGGGGGTCAAAAAGTGTTGCACGATCGTAGAGAAATGATATGACTTCCCAGCAAACTAATTACCATTTTAATTGACGAATTTCCCCGCGTCTATCGCTTGGAACAGGAGTTCTGCATCAGGGAAAAATGACTCCCGCTACAACAAATTATTGAGAATCGTGAAAGATCTCGGGACGATCGCCCAACTAATTTGATACACTTCTAATTAGATGTTTATCAAATTAGTTTTATGGCACCTCAAGATCTGCAAACGCTATTGGATTTTTTCAAAGCCCTCAGCAATGAGAGTCGGCTCAAGCTGTTGGGGGTTTTAGCTCAACGTGAGTGTAGTGTAGAAGAATTGGCAGTATTGCTCAATCTCAAGGCCCCGACAATCTCCCACCATCTAGCCAAGCTGAAGGATCTCAACCTAGTCAACCTCAATCCGCAGGGAAACACGCACATCTACAGCCTCAACTTAGAACAACTCGATCGCTTCAGCCGAGACTTACTCACCCCAAATCGGTTGCAAATCCTGGCTGAGGATGTCGAACCAAAAAACTGGGAAACCAGTGTATTGCAGTCTTTTGTTAAAGACAATCGCATCACCAGCATTCCTGCAAGTCGCAAAAAACGGTTTGTGCTGTTGCAATGGCTTGTCGAAAAGTTGGAGTGCGATCGAGATTATTCCGAGAAAGAAATCAATACCATTCTGAAACAACATCATGAAGACTGTGCCACCCTCCGACGAGAATTTATTGGCTATCGGTTGATGAGTCGCGATCGAGATGTTTACCGCCGTTTACCGGAAACAGAATGGTTGAGTGAGGCAGGAAATTTCAATTAATTTAGGTCGATCGCAAACGAGATTTGTCGTTCGCATACCATACCAAATTCGGGTTACCGATCCTCATTATTGTCATTGCGAGCGAGAGCGAAGCATAAGTCCTACGGACAGGCTTCGCCAACGCAAAATTTCTGGCTCCAAATGGGTTATTTATCAAGGGGATAAATAACCCGGATTCGATCTAACTCATCGCGATCGCTTCGCATACCAGGCGTGAATGAGAAGAGTTTGGAAGAACAAAACAGGTGCATCGAATCCACTCGATGCAATAATAGCTGCAACTTTCAGCGGCGGTAGTATGGCGACATCCCGCCCGTAGGAAGAGCGAAATTTCTCAATTTCTTCGGCAGGTGCTTCAGAATATTTCAGCATCCGCACCCAAACTTCTAACAGACTTTGGTAAGCTGAACTAGACATATCCGAAGCTAAATCGGAACTCACTAAATATCCATCAGGAAGAAGACGTGCCGCAATTTGACGAAAAAAGTTGCGCCGTTCCTCTTGTTGGGTAAAGAAATGAGAAACCAAAAGACAGGTTGCTGCATGAAAAGGTTCTGATGCGGGAAATGAATCGAGATAACCTTCGTGGAACGTGCAACGAGGTGCAATCCCATATTCTTTGGCTTTCTGACGGCAGATATCTAACATCGGTGCGGCAGGTTCGATCGCAGTGAATTTCCATTGTGGAAATTTTTGGGCGAGATCGATCAATTCTAAGCCGGTTCCCACTCCGACGCAGAGAATTCGCGCATCGTCAGGAAGTTCGGAAAGTACCAGGTCGATCGACAAATGAAGTGCGTCACGCATCGGGGCCAATTTAGCGAATCGCTTGTCATAGTTAGAAGCAAAATCCCGATCGAAAATACTGGTTGATTCTGTTTGTTTCATATCGCGCTCTCTCTCCTAAATAAAAATCAGATTTTTTCAAAGTAAGGATTCAGGTAGCTGAAGAGATCCCCCTCTGGCCTTAAAAATGGGGAAACCTTTTCTAGTTCCCCTCATGTTACCACTCCACTTTATGTCGCTGAATTTCTAGCATTAGTGTATTGAGTTCCAACGCTCAACTTCTTTCAGATTCTTATGACGCTTTATCAGATTCTTATGATGTTAGCGAACTTGCTATTGATTCATGCAGGTGAACGTCAGACTTTTGGCTTACATAAACGGGGTTTCCTAGGGGTAAGCCCAGCAGTCGTATCGGCTGCCCGCGAAACATTACTTGCATAGTTCCTGGGTGACTCCTTTAAAGGTGCAAAGGTGTTTTTCGATGCGCTCAATCACTGCTGCTTCAGGCGTATACCCAAACCATCCATCCAACAATTGCAAGTTTTGGTCAACCAGGTCGATCGCTTGAGCGTAAAATTCTCCTAACGCTTGCCGAGTTGCTCCAACCAGTTTCATCTCAGTCAAAAGTAACTCTGTATTGGCAGCAGTGTTGTACTCAAAATCCTCAAAAGCCGTTGAGAGTCCCAGGACATTAGCGAGCCAGAAAGTTCAGCAAGCCCTAAATTAGCTGTTTCTTCTGCTCGATCGCGCGTGGCTTCGCGATGATAATGCACGACAATATCTGCACCATTTCGAGCCAAAGCGACTGCATAACCCCGACCGAGATTGTTTCTCGTTCCTGTGATAATGGCAACTTTACCTGCAAGTTCTCGATCGGTAGAAATTTGGAGATGCAATGGGTTGAGATGGTGTTGGAGTTTGTGAGTTGGTGCGTGTAGTAACGATCGCACTAGCAACACCAGCCGCTCCGATCGCACCTAAAAATTGACGGCGATTAGGTTTCATAAGCTCCTTTGAGAGTTAGCTTTAATTGCGTTTCTTCAATTAAGCCAAACTTCACCAAAGAAGGACATGGATATTTTCTCAATCGCTTTAAATTTATAGGCAGAATCCGATTGATATTCTTGCAACAACTGACCGCCTAAATCATCAAAAAGATGATGTAGCGACCTCGCCCTTTGCGAAGGATTAAAACTGAAGCTGCCTGTCAAGTCTTGTAAAGCCGTCGTAGAACGACGGGGTTTTCAACCCAGTTTTCTGAGTAATGCAAGTTTCCAGAAAATGCCTGACTGCTAGAGGTGTCGGGTTTCATCTGGCGCAACTTCCCAGCGATCGTTTCCTCCATCTGCATATCTAATCGGTG
This sequence comes from Microcoleus sp., assembly GCA_051652045.1. Classification (GTDB taxonomy): domain Bacteria; phylum Cyanobacteriota; class Cyanobacteriia; order Cyanobacteriales; family Microcoleaceae; genus Microcoleus. The sequence goes on from JBOFTL010000616.1 coordinate 13,843, forward strand.
CTGAAATTAATTCCTGCAGATCTAAGTTATCTAATGTAGCAAGTTGAATTCCAATATAGTCACCCCCGATCGCCTCAGCATATCCTCGTGCAAACGATCGCACCCCGCAATACAGACAAAACAGATGGTGCATATTTTTCCTGCCGAATTGATAGTCATTCAGTGCGTCTTCTCCTGTCAGCAACCGAAAAGCATCAGGCTTAACGATCGCGTTCCAATTTCTGGTTTTAGGTTAATATCAATAAAGCTACCCAATCGCGAAATAATGGGTAGCTTTGCCAAAAATTAAGTTACATTTGTCGATCGATCGACTCAAAACTATTGATTTTCTACTGCCGCCAAAGTCTTCTCGCGATCGAGCTTCAAAATCAACACGCCCAAAGGAGGCAAACAGAGGTCGATCGAATAGGAACTGTTGTGGAACCACCACTCATCAGTCCATTTACCGCCCAAATTCCCCATGTTGCTGCCGCCGTACTCCCGCGCGTCGCTGTTAAACAGTTCCGTGTAGAAACCGGCTTCCGGCACACCTACCCGGTAGTGAGAATGAGGTTGGGGAGTAAAATTGCACACCGTCACTACAAACTCATTCCCATCCTTCGATCTGCGCACAAACGCCACCACGCTGTGCCGGTTGTCACTGCAATCGATCCACTGAAAACCTTCCTCAGCAAAATCCTGAGTGTAAAGCGCCGGTTCGCTGCGGTACAAATGGTTCAAGTCTTTAAAAAAGCACTTTAACTTTTGGTGCGGTTCGTATTGCAGCAAATGCCACTCCAAATCGCCCCAAACGTTCCACTCCTGCCACTGTCCGAACTCCATCCCCATAAACATGGTTTTCTTGCCTGGGTGAGCAAACATGAAGGCAAACAAACACCGCACGTTAGCAAATTTCTGCCATTCATCCCCCGGCATTTTCCCCATGATGTGGCTTTTCCCGTGAACCACCTCATCGTGGGACAGTGCCAGCATAAAATTCTCGCTGTGGTTGTACCACATACTGAAAGTTACGTTGTTTTGGTGGAACTGCCGGAACCACGGGTCCATGTGGTAGTAGTCGAGCATATCGTGCATCCAACCCATGTTCCATTTCAGGTTGAAGCCCAAACCGCCTACATAAGTCGGCCAAGATACCATCGGCCAGGAGGTAGATTCTTCCGCGATCGACAGTGCCCCAGGGAAATAGCTAAAAATTACGTGGTTCGCCTGCCGCAGAAAATCTGCGGCCTCGATATTTTCCCGACCGCCGTACTGGTTGGCGACCCATTCTCCGGGTTCGCGACAGTAGTCCAAATACAGCATCGAAGCTACCGCATCAACCCGAATCCCGTCGATATGGTACTTGTCAAACCAGAACAAAGCGTTGGCTACTAGAAAATTCCGCACTTCGTTGCGGCCGTAGTTAAATACCAGGGTTCCCCATTCCTTGTGTTCGCCTTTGCGGGGATCGGCGTGTTCGTACAGGTGAGTGCCGTCAAAAAATGCCAAGCCATGTCCGTCTTTGGGAAAATGTCCTGGCACCCAGTCCACGATGACGCCAATGTCGGCGGCGTGACACTGGTCTACAAAATACATGAAATCTTCCGGTGTGCCGTAGCGGGAAGTCGGGGCGAAATAGCCCGTTACTTGATAGCCCCAAGAACCGTCGAAGGGATGTTCGGCGACGGGCAGCATTTCGATGTGGGTGTATCCCAAATCTTTGACGTAGGGAATCAGTCGATCGGCCAGTTCGCGGTACGTTAAAAAACGCGCCCCTGGTTTGAGTTCGGAAACCTGTACGGGGGTTTGGGCTTGTCCGTCTGGGCCTGCGGGAACTTCAGCAGAGGCGGCGTGCAGCCACGAACCGATGTGGCATTCGTACACCGAAATCGGTTGGGTCAGTTGGTCGGTGTGTCGGCGCTTTTCGATCCAGGCGCTGTCACTCCAAGTGTAAGTATCTAAGTCTGTAACGATCGAGGCGGTTTTCGGCCGCACTTCTTGCTGGAAACCGTAGGGGTCGGATTTTTCGTAGGGGTGTCCCTCTTGGTTTTTGATTTCGTACTTGTAGTGCGTCCCTGCTTCGAGTCCGGGAATAAATAATTCCCAGATGCCGTTTTGGGTTTTCCGCATTTGATGTTTGCGACCGTCCCAGTAGTTGAAATCTCCCAACACTGAGACGTTGCGGGCGTTGGGTGCCCAGACTGCAAAGTACACTCCGGTGATACCGTCCACTGCGGTGAGGTGAGCTCCGAGTTTTTCGTAAATGCGGTGGTGGTTTCCTTCGGAGAACAGGTGAATGTCAAATTCTGTCAGTTTGGGCGATCGAAAGGCGTAGGGATCGTAGATAAACCGTTCGCGATCGCCTTCTTTGACCCGCAGTTGGTAATTTGCCAGTTCTGGGGTGTCGATGTTGCATTCAAAAAAATGGGGGTGATGCACTGGTGCCATCGGGTATTCAGTTCTCGTCTCCGGGACGACAACCGATACTGCATCTGCATTCGGCAGGTAAACGCGCACAGCCCAGACTTGTTTGCCGTTAGAGTCGATCGGGTGGGGGCCTAACACTTCAAAGGGATCGTGGTGCTGGTTCCACACAATCCGGTCAATCTGGTCTGAAGGGACGGTCGCGAGCATAAAACTACCTACCTGAATTACTTGAGTAAATGTTTATCAAAAAAAATTGATTAGCGAGTGGCGCTTTACATTTATATACAATTTTTCTGTTAAAATACCATACCGCAAATTGCGGTGTTTTTGCTGCTTGACTCCATCTAAACTTGAGATCGCGACACAACACCTGTTTGCCTGCAAAGCCTGTGGCGCGTTGAAGGTCGCAAAAAATTATAAAAATATTAAAACACAGTCAGCTATCCCGCGCTGACTCAGAATTTACAACGCTGGTATAGTGCTGCTCTAGCTACGAAATATAATTTTATCTCTAAAAAAGATTGACTTTTTACTTGTTTTATGGTATGAAAAAATCTCGTCAAGTAAAAAAATCTCGTCAAGTAACGATCTGAAAAAAAATATTTTGCTGAAACTCGTGTCGGTATTTTTTGAGGGACTCGATCGCGCGCAAGTTAGCGAACCAGAAAAATGCGATCGCACTGCATAAGAAACTATTGCCAGCATTCAAAAGAATGAAAGCTGAGATAGATTCTTGGAGCCTGGGGTCGAGCGGACCGTTCGACAATCAATTCGACAATCAATTCGACAATCAATAATAAAAGACCGCGGCAAAAGCATCAGACAAAAAGCAACAGCCAACTTGTCGCCTTTGCCAGCGGAAACGAAAAATGTGAGGAGCGATCCATTCTTCAGGCACTGGCTAGGCTCGTTGGAACGGCATTGCGCGATCGCCCGAATTAGGGAGACTTTTTAGGGGAAGGAGAAGCTGTTGGAGAAGCAGCACCGCCAGCAGGAGACTTCTCAGCGCCCGGAGACTTAGGAGATTCCTTGGTCGCGGGAGAAGAAGCCGGAGGAGGAGGAGGGCTACCAGCAGGAGACGGGCTGCCGCCACCCGGAGAGGGGCTCGTACCGGTATCGCCTGCGCAAGCGCCGAGAGCGGCAGCCAAGCCCAGTGCCAAAGTCAGACGAATCAATTTCTTGTTCATAAACACTCCTTAAGATTCAAAACCCGTCGCAAGGAAGGGGATGGTGTACTTGAGAACCAATGTTGGCACGAATGGATCGACGATGGTTAGCTCGTTGATTACAATACTGCATTTACCAAAAAATTTCACATTGATTCTGCCAATCGTCAAATTTTTCCCTTTTTTGCAAATCCTGAAGTCAAAAAGACCAGTAGTTTAGGATGGGTTGGTTGCTTGTGAGGTATGGTTTTTGACATACTTACCGCCATTGCTACAACTGGAGTGGTAACCAGTGCGGTGATACTTGACACTGCCTACAGGCGATCCTACCCCAAAGGTTGGATTCAAAAGCCAAATCCAGATGAGAGTTGGCTACTGCCTATCTCGACTTTTGTACACTATACTACACGATTGGGGGCTGCCAAACCGGAAAGTAAAGCCTTCTTAAGAGGAACGGGTTTTTCACCCAACTTCCCGATGCCGATCGCGCGCTCGATCGTCGCTACCCCCACTAGCCTAAGACAAGCTGTTTTCCCAAATATCTCCCAAATATCGAGTTCAAGCTAGCTCTTTACTAATTTGTAAACCCTATGACTGCTGCTATCAGATCCCCAGATTCCCGGCGCTCCCGATCGGCCCGCAAGCCTGCAACCGCCCCAACCAAAGCTAAAGTTACTTCGATCGCCCGAGCGCGACAGGCAAAAACCGGACCCCAACTGCCTAACTATCCCGCTAGCGAAGTCGTTCCAGTACGCCCGCAAGTATCCGAACTCAAAGTTCTGCCAGATTTGCAGGGGCGACCCGCATGGCTGCGATCGCTGCTGCGGGTGGAGCGCGCCTCTGCGGCCGCCGCTTTTCTGCTGGTAGGCTGTGCGATGGGACTCTACGGCTTGACGGTTTACGGTCAGCAACAGTGGAACGAAGAGTACCAAAAGCTGGAAAATCTGCGCCTGAGCGAACAGCAGTTGAGCGCGGCGAGTGAAGTGATGAAAAACCAACTCGCAAAAGAGGCAGAAAATCCGCAAACTGGTTTAGTGCCGCAGAATCCATCAGATATGATTTTCGTGGAACAAGCTCCAGAGAGCCGATCGTCCCAAAAGACAGCGCTCCCCAATCCAGATCCGGCGATGATCGAAAACCAAGTCGATACTAAAACACCGCTGGGCTATTGAGCTACAGTTGAGAGTTGAGAGTTGACAATTGAGAGTTGACAGTTGAGAGTTGTCAATTGTCAATTGTCAATTGTCGATTGTCCATCGATCGCTAAAAAATTGTGAGTTTTTATGGGCTACGACCCCCGTTTTGACCGCTACCGATCGCCCAACTCCCAGCGCCCGCAACCGCAGGGGGACGCACCGCCTTATAGCTTTGCTTCCCGGACTTGGCGGCGCAGATCGGGGCGCTCTGGGGCTGGTACTGCCGGCAAACACTCGCAACAGCCAGAACCGCAACTTCCCCAATTTCCCCGACCCCCGATCGATCGCAGGGAACGCAGCAAATTCCGCTTGTGGACGGTGTGGGCTGTATTGGTGCTGTCGGGGCTGGGGTTGGCGGTGAATTTGTTTTACTTGCAGGTAACGCGAGCACCGCAACTGCGCAAGCAAGCCGAACAACAGCAAACTATCAAAACTCGTCCCTTCGTGCCCCGACGCTCGATCGTCGATCGTAATGGCAATATTTTGGCCATTGACAGGCAGGTTTACACCCTCTACGCTCACCCGAAGTTATTCAATCGCACCAAGGACGAAATTGCTGCGACACTGGCTCCCCTGCTGCCAATTCAAACCAGCCAGGGCAATTCTCCGAGTGCTGAACTGCTGCAAAAATTTAATTTAGCTGAAAGTGGCATTATCATTGCCGACTCTCTGCCTCAAGAAGTGGCCGATCGAGTGGGGGCGATGCAAATTAAAGACTCTCCTGTTGACGGTTTGGAATTAGTGCGGCAGCAGCAGCGTTTTTACCCACAACAAGATTTAGCGGCCGATATCCTCGGTTATGTGGATGGGGAACGGAAAGGCCAAGCAGGAGTCGAATACAGCCAGCAAAATTTGCTCGAACGATCGATGCCTTCAATTCAATTTAGCAGGTCGATCGAAGGCAATTGGCTTCCCGATCGCCTGAAGGCGGGATTTGTCCAATTTGACGATTTGAAGCTGCAACTGACTATCGACAGCCGCCTGCAGCGGGCGACTCGGATTGCTCTGAAGGAAAAAATGGAGAAACACGGGGCGAAACGGGGCGCGGCGATCGTCATGGATGCCCGGAATGGTGAATTGCTGTCGGTGGCGGCCGAACCTACTTACGATCCCAATCAATATTTTAATTTCGGTTTGGAGCGCTACAAAAATTGGGCTGTTACCGATGTTTACGAGCCTGGTTCGACTTTTAAAGCGATCAATGTGGCGATCGCTCTCGAAGCAGGTATCGTCACGCCCGACACGGTATTTAATGACGAAGGTCGGATTTTTATGAATCCTTGGACGATCCAAAATTCCGATTACAAAAAAGTAGGTGCGCGCGGTCCTTCAACTGTTACTGAAATTTTGAAATATTCCAGTAACGTCGGCATGGTTCACATGATGCGAAAAATGCCATCCGATCTTTACTATCAAGCTTTAGAAAAACTCGGACTCGGACAAACTGCGGGAACCGATCTGCCTTTTGAAGTAGCCAGCCAGCTCAAAAATCGAGAGCAATTTGTTAATTCTGCGGTGGAAGTTGCTACTACCGCATTCGGTCAAGGTTTTTCGATTACTCCGATTCAGTTAGTACAGCTTAACGGTGCTTTGGCTAACGGTGGCAAGTTAGTAACTCCTCACGTGGTACGCGGACTGTTCGATCGAGAAGGTCAAGCTTATTGGAAAGTTCCTCGCCCCGTACCGAAGCAAGTTTTTTCCCCAGAAACTACCAAGCAAGTATTAGAAATGATGGAAACTGTGGTTGATGGTGGAACGGGGAAAGCCGCACAAATTCCCGGATATCGAATTGCTGGAAAAACGGGAACCGCTCAAAAAGCTAATGTTGGTGGCGGTTATTCTAAGAATGCAATTATTACCAGTTTTGTGGGGATAATTCCGGTAGAATCTCCTCGGTATGTCGTGCTAGCAGTCATTGATGAACCGGAGGGTGGTTCCGGGGGAACTGTGGCAGCACCGATCGTTGAGTCGGTGATGGAAGCACTGATTGCGATCGAAAAGATTCCGCCGAGTCAGGTCGATCGCAAACAAAATAAGGATAATAATTGAGAGTTGATAATTGACAATTGACAACAAACAAATTGACAACAAACAGATTGGCAATTGATAGTTAGTTAACCCGTTTGTCAAAAACAATTGACAGCAAATAGTTGACGGTCAGTCCATCCGTAATAGTTGATAATTGACAATTAATCTCATACGATTTTCGGTCATCGCCCGCAATAAAAAAACCTGAAATTATTGATGCTGAGGCACATATTAATTATAGGTGTTCGCCAGTACGTGATATGATGTCTAAACTATCAACGATCGATCGCGAGCGGGGACGCTCGCACTACAACTATCAACGATCGACTATCAATCGATCGCGAGCGGGGACGCTCGCACTACAACGATCGACTATCAATCGATCGCGAGCGGGGACGCTCGCACTACAACTATCAACTATCAACTTTCAACTATCAACTGTTTCACGTTAAATTATGAATATAAAACAAGCAATATTACCACCTATCCTAGTGCTAGATCCGCTGCTGCAAAGTTGGTTGATGGAGGATATCGGACGGGGCGATCGCAGCACTCAAAGCCTGTTTCCTGATGGCGCACCTCTGGGAAAAGCACGATGGATTGCTAAAGCAACAGGCATCATTGCAGGATTGCGAATCGCGCCAAGAGTTTTTCAATTGCTCGATAGCAAAGTTAAGTTTGTAGCTCTAGTAAAAGATGGAGAAAAGTGCGATCGCGGTCAAATTATTGCTAATATTGAAGGTCCTCTAGATGTTTTATTAATGGGCGAACGAGTTGCCTTAAATTTAGTAATGCGGTTGAGTGGTATCGCGACGCTTACTGATAAATACGTGCAGCAGATTGGCGATCTGCCAGCTCAATTAGTTGATACTCGCAAAACCACACCAGGATTGAGAATTTTAGAGAAATATGCCGTACAAGTTGGTGGCGCAATCAATCATCGCATGGGTTTAGATGATGCTGTAATGATTAAAGACAATCACATCGCCGCCGCTGGGGGAATTGCAGCAGCGATCGCTCAAATTCGCTCGCGAATTCCCTATCCGCTGACTATAGAAGTTGAAACAGAAAACTTAGTTCAAGTAGCAGAGGCGATCGAGCATCAAGCCGATCTAATTATGTTAGATAATATGCCTTTAGAATTGATGCGAGAGTCAGTAAAATTAATTCGGAAAAAAGCTCCGGGAGTTAAAATTGAAGCATCAGGTAACGTTACCTTAGAGAATATTCGAGGCGTGGCTGAAACCGGAGTAGATTATATTTCGAGCAGCGCGCCGATGACGCGATCGAGTTGGCTCGATTTGAGCATGAAAATCAATATGTAAAGGTTCGTAGTGAGGACTGAAGTCCTCACTACGAACTAAGGATCGAATTGTCAACTGTCAACTATCAAATATCATTTTTTTTATGGATCGATCGAAACTACAAAATCTCCTTGAATCAGTAGCTCTGGGAGAAACTACTATTAATTCAGCACTCGATAAACTGAAACATTTCGGTTTTGAGGAAGTAGGAGAATTTGCTAAAATTGACCATCACCGAAGTTTCAGAAACGGTTTTCCTGAAGTGATTTGGGGAGCCGGAAAAACTCCAGAACAAATCGTGAAAATCATCGAAGCCCTGGCGCGTAAAAATCAGGAATTAGGTCAAGATTTGCCCGTGATGGCAACTTCGATCGAGCCGGAAATCTTTACCCAATTGCAAGCTCAAATTCCCGAATTAAAATACTATGCAATGGCAAGAATCTGCGCGCTAGTCCCCGAAAATATGGAACCTAAATATCCGGGTTCGATCGCGGTAATTACTGCGGGAACATCCGATCTACCCGTTGCCGAAGAAGCAGCTATAACCGCTGAATTATTAGGTTTTAAAGTTAACCGTCTTTGGGATGTTGGAGTTGCGGGAATCCATCGCTTGCTGGGCAATCTGCACTCGATCGCCCAAGCAGATGTTTTAATTGTAGTAGCAGGAATGGAAGGAGCGTTGCCTAGCGTCGTGGGTGGTTTAGTGGATTGTCCCGTAATTGCTGTCCCTACCAGTGTGGGTTACGGTGCGAGTTTCAACGGTGTTTCTGCACTATTGACGATGTTGAATTCTTGTGCGTCGGGAATTGGGGTAATGAATATTGATAATGGGTTTGGTGCTGCTATTCTAGCAGGGCGAATCCTCCGCACGGCTCACAATTTAAACAAGCAAGATCGAGTCGGATAGGTGATTAGTAACGATCGCAAATCCGGATTTTCTAATCAGGAGTGATACCAAATCCGGGTTTAATACCCCCGTTATTGTCATTGCGTTTCATGTCGCGAAGCGAAACGAAGTGAAGCAATCGCAACGGCTCTAGCTTTAAACGCAGATTTTATAAAGGGGATGGCTAACCCGGATTTGGTATGAGATCGCATTTGAGAAAGTAAGAGCGATCGCACTTAGGAGATAAGTAACGATCGCCCTTTTAGTTTACTTCAAATTAATCGTCGTCTTTGAATTCTTTGGCCAGGCGATCGAGTCGATCGTTATTGTCTTTGGTAAACATGACCAGCAAGCCAACAATATATACATGGAATATGCTGTATCAACCCATGTAGGGGCGAAGCATTTGGGCGATAATCTTGGCAAATAAACGAAAATACATATATCCAAATGCTTCGCCCTGCCTCACAGATAACTTACACCTACAAATATCTATGAAAAACATAGTAAATATTTTGACAAACCGCCTTTGCAATTCAACAAAAATGCTTGCATCTGACATCTTGCACCTGAATCGATAACCTATAGGGGCGGGTTCGCCAAAGAATTTGAAGGTAGCAAACAGATTAAATAAATCCGCCCGACCCCACGAATAACCCCCCCTTATTAACATTGGTACAATATTTCAGATGGTGCATACAGGTTATCTGTGGGGCAGAGCGAAGCAGTCGGATAGTTATATCTCGGTTGGATTTCATAAATTGTCGCCCGACTGCTTCGCCCCTACAGAATTTACAATAAAAAAGAATAAATTCTCAGCATTTTTGCTAAATTCATTTTTTGTTGAAGTAGCTTGACTCATGGCAATTCTCAACCATAATTCAAATAATTATAACCAAAAAAAGTTGCTGCCTCTCACGTGAGGGCAGCTACTTAAATACAGCATTTTAAAGTCTCTCAAAACATCAGAACTAGCCTTCAGAAACTGCCGATTTATTTGGCAGTTGCAAATCATCTGGATCGACATAGTGACAAACCGCATTGTCCATGCAAATCAACGCCCAACCGGATTTATCAATACTCATCAGCTTGTAAGAAGCAGGCTGAATAAAAAAACCTTTGTGATTGCGGGTTGCCGGTTTGATGTTAACGTGGCTTTCTGTGCTCATAGCCTTACAACTCCTGGTATTATTTGTTAGTTAAGCCTGTGCTCCGCTGGGCGGATTTGTAAATCGTCTAAGTTTTCAAATACTAGCACTGCTTTTATGAGTTTTCCATAAACTTATTTATGGATTTATTACGATGTCGTAATAAACCGCAAAGCCGATTTCTGCGATCCCCGCCCAAAAATCGACTTGTTTTCGCCACTACAGCTCAAAAATCCACTGTTTGACTCGGGCGAGACTCTTCCAATCGGGTTTTCTGCTTAACCCTTCTTCAAAATTCTTTTTCACCTCCTCGAGGAGTTCTTCTGAAGCCATCAGTATTTGCTGGGCGATCTCTACGTGGGGACGAACGCCTTTTTCTTTGAGTTCCAGCATCGCCGAAGCTAAGTTAATTCGGGCTTGAGGATCGTGAGGGTTCAATTTAACGGCGGTTTTAGCTGCTTTGAGGGCTGGTGCGGGTTTATTTTCTAACAAGTAAAGCCATGAAAGGCTAGCCCAAGCATTGCCATTTTTGGGCGCTTTCTCGCACACTTCTTTGAACACGGGAATTAAATCGGCGGGAGCATCGCCAGCTTGGTAGCGATCGTAACCTTCTTTAAACAATTCTTCAGGCGTCATTCGATTTTAGATTTGAGATTTTGGATTTTAGATCGGGAAGCAGTGAGACTGCTGTGCTTGGAGTAAGGTGCGCAGTACGCACCCTACAAAAAGGTGGGCTGGCGTCGGGAGCATCTGCGATCGCAGGCACTCTCTGCAAGACACAAAAAGATCGGTTTGTAGTGAGGACTTTAGTCCGCTCCACATTGTGAGGGCTAAAGTCCGATACTGCAAACCGTTATTTATTGCGGCTATTCGATCGGAGATCGTATCACGCAGAAAAAGAGTTACCGCAGCCGCAGGTTTGAGTAGCGTTGGGGTTGGTAAATTGGAAGCCCCCGCCAATCATAGCATCGCTGAAATCGAGTACCAAACCGTAGAGATAGAGAATGCTCTTGCGATCGCAAATTACCTGAAAGCCTTCGTAATCAAACACTTCATCATCTTCTCTAATCGTGCTGGGATCTGCAAAATCCATCACGTAAGACATTCCAGAGCACCCGCCTTGCCGCACTCCCACCCGCAAGCAAAGGTCTTTTCCTTGTTTTTCTCTCAGAGCCAAAACTTGACGGATAGCGGATTCCGTCATTTTAATGCCCCGTTTTTCTGAAATGGTTTGAGTCATTTTTTGCCCAACTCCCGATTTTGTAAAATGTTAAGAGTTTTATGCGATTTCTCTATTATACAATAATTTCGCTACTATCATCAATACTCTTGAATTTTAGATTTTGGATTTGCGATTTGCCCTGTGAATTTCCAATTATCTTGAATTTTAGCTTGGCAATTTGCAAAATGAATTTTTAGTTATCTTGAATTTGAAATTTGTGATTTTAGTTCTCAATTTCAAACCACAAATTGCCGATCGCTAATTCTTAATTTCCCATCCTAAATTCAAAATCTAAAATCTAAAATCTAAAATATTTAAGTTCGCTCTGCCAATTCCTGAATAAACGCCTGATGCTCCTCGCCAGCAATTCCTACTTGGAGTACGTTGAGAACTTCTATCATACTACCCTCCAACAATGCAGGCACTGCCAGCCACAATCCGGGGAAAGTGCTGCTGCGAATAATACCGTCAGCATCTGGTTCAATTAACACAAATTCTTCCGCTTCCAATCTGAACCAACTGAAGCGATTTTCAAAGGTTTGCCAAACTAAATACTCCTGCACTCCATTGCGGCGGTAAGCATTTTTCTTCGCTCCTAAATCGATTGTAGCGCTGCTAGAAGCAATTTCTGCTACAAGTTCCGGCGCTCCTTCGATATAACCATCATCACTGATGGTAGAGTTGCCACCAATTTGAATTCGCAGCATTACATCCGGTTGGGGTTCATTGTCCAAATCCAGCCGCACAGTCGTGTTATCGGCTCCACTTACGCCAGGAGTAGCTGTGCAGTATACCCCGAGCCAGGTAATTAGATTGAAATGAGGATTGCCATGAAAAACTCTTACAGGGGATGCCACGTAAACTACTCCTTCAATTAGTTCTGCTTTAAAATTTTCCGGTGTCGCTGCATAGCGACGTTCAAACTCAGCACGAGTCAGGCGATCGCCACTTTCCAAGGGTGGAATGGGGATGGAACGAGCAGGCTGCTGCAACACCATAATCTACCTCTAGAACGTAAAATAAATAATTTAATTATAGCATTTATGGTGCAACGCGATCTGCGATGAATTAGTAATGGGTAATTGACAATTGACAATTGACAATTGACAATTGACAATTGACAACTCTCAACTGTTAATTGTTAACTCAAAACTCGTACTTACCCCAATCCGCTCAAAACTCATGCATTCCCGATCGGCCGATCCGTGTATCCGTTTTATCCGTGTCGTGCTGTTGGTTCTCGATCGTTTGTAATTGATGAGTGATGATTTACTCGACTCTCAACAATTACCAATCTGGTGGCAAATTATAATGTTCTAATGTGGATTTATCCCGGAGTAAATCTTGAGTGTTTTTGTCAACTTGAATCTGACCGTCAGCCAAAATCAAAGCCCTGTCTGTTGTTTTGCCAATCCAATTTAAATCGTGAGAAGCAATCAAAATAACTTCTACTGGAAGTTGGAATAAAACCTTAGCTAAGTGCCGCCGCCATGACGGATCTAATCCGTTAGTCGGCTCGTCTAAAATTAAAATTGCTGGCTCTAAAGCTAAAATTGCAGCTAGCGCCGCCAACCTTCTTTGACCTCCAGAAAGTTCGTGTGCGGAACGGTTAGCAAATTCCAATAAACCAAAGTCTTCTAGTAATGATAAAGCCCGATCGCGCGCAACTGCTGCCGGTACTCCGTAATTGCGCGGCCCGAAGGTTACATCTTCTAAAATAGTTGGCATAAATAGTTGGTCGTTGGCATCTTGAAAGCAAAATCCGATCGACCTGCGTACTTGCGGTAATGTTGTTTGGTCTAGCTTGATTCCTTGCACTCTAATTTCGCCGGATTGAGGCGTTTTTAAGCCGATTAAGTTTTCTAGCAAGGTGCTTTTTCCAGCACCTGTTAAACCGAGTAGGGCTACTCTGTCTCCGGGATTTAAGCTGAAGGAAATTCCGCGCAATACTGGTTTTTGCTGCGGGTAGCCGAATACTAAGTTTTGGATTTCGATTGTTGGAACTGGTTTGAGATCGGTCAATTTTTTGCCTCTATTTTAGGATGAAGAGTATTTAACCGCAGAGAGCGCAGAGAGCGCAGAGAGGGGAAGGGAGAGGAAAGTAGGGTTCGACCTCTTACTCGAATGACGGGCGAAGCACATTCGAGTAAGAGGTCGAAAGGTACCCCCGTGCCCGCCCCGAGAGTAGAAGATTGGAAGAATTACCAACTATCAACTATCAACTATCAACTAACCGTAAGAAGCGATTGTTAATCCTGCTGCTGTTAATATTGCTATTCCCAGCCAGATTCGTTCTTTTGGTGTGGATTTTGGGTCGGAGGGAAATTTGCCTTGATAGCCGCGAATTGTCATGGCTGCGTAGACTCTTTCTGCTCGATCGAGACTGCGCAAATACAGCGCTCCGATCGTGGCGGAACTCACATAACGCAGCCATCCTCCGGTGCCGGATAGGCCTCGAAGTTGGGCGGCTGTTTTCATGCGATTTACTTCTGATAGCAGGATTTCTAAATACTGTCCGGCTAAAAGTACGATTTCTTGCAAGCCGGCTGGTAAGGGCAATCCTTTAAGGGCAATTCCGAAGCTGTGGGGAGGTAAAGTTAGGATAAAACTGTTCATAATTAGCAGGGAAATTAGGGAACGCAACAGCAGAAAACTGGCTTTTTCCCAACCTTGGGGGAGTGCTAATAATGATAGAAAAATTAATTCAGCACCTAACAGTTGTGCGAGCGATCGCGCTGGCACTTTCATACAAAATGACCAGATAAGCGCGATCGCTCCGTAAACTCCCAGCCACAGCCACGCGCCTGTCTTTAAAAAAGCAATGCCGATCGCCATTATTAAAGATATTCGCAATCGAAAGGGTATGGAAAATTTAGACATCTTTCGGTTTGACTAACTGAGCGATTCCAAAGGCCGCACCAAAACTAGCTGCTGAGCCCAAAAGTCCAGCAATGCTAGTACCGATCGGCTGTTCTTCTAATCCTTTGACGCTGTAATCTGCTAAGGGAGTAGGGTTTTCGATAACAGTAGCTTCTTTATCTTTAAATCCGTATTTTTCAGCTACTGAATCTAACCCGTCAGGCCAGCTTGAAGCGAACAGCGACAGCACTCCTGCTATTAGTAACACGCCCACTACTGGTATTGCCCATTTCTGCAATTGCGGTTGTTCTCCCGGCAGCAAATCCGGGCGCACTTTGACGAGATATGTTAATACGCCGCCTGTAATTAGTCCTTCACCAATGCCAATTAAAATATGGACTCCTACCATTGCTGGCAGTGCGATATTCAGTGCTACTGTACCGGAAAGCGCTAGGGCGATCGTACAGCAAATAGAAGCGGCAACAACGCTGAGGGCGGCTGCAATTCCCGCTGCTAGGGGCAAACGGTTGCGGGTACCTCCTAACAACCGCTGCAATGGCTGCAACAACCACCAGCCCGTCCAAATTCCGACTAGCCCCATGTTAAATATGTTTGCTCCCAAGGCGGTAATCCCTCCATCGGCAAATAAAACGCTTTGGATGATGAAAACCGTACTCATTGCCAGAGTTGCCGCCCAAGGGTTGCCCAACACCACAGATGCTAAGGTTCCTCCTAATAAATGACCGCTGGTGCCGCCCGCTACTGGAAAGTTAATCATCTGGGCTGCAAAGACAAAGGCTGTAGTTAAGCCCACGACAGGCGCTTGTCGCAGCCCGATACCGTCCCGCGACTTGTTAAGGGCAACGGCGATTGCTGCGGCGCTTGCTACGCCTGTGGTAACGGCTACTGGCGCTGAAAGAAAACCATCAGGTATGTGCATCGATCTATCCCCAACAAGAGAACTCTCAAGCCTTTAGTCAACTATTTTTTACAAAAATTTACAATACCCTCTGGGGGGATTGACTTTCTCTGCAGAATTATTTTGCAGAAGAAGGAAAGCACAACACGGATTCGGACACGGATACACGGATGAATTATTGAACCTGCATCACTCTCAAGAGGGAAGAGGGAAGAGAGAAGAAGGAAGAAGAAGGAAGAAGGAGGAAAGAAGAAAGTTTAGTTATCTATGAGAGGGGGAATGACAGTAAGGGTGCGAGCTATGTAGAATGTCTTAACCGTCTTGGTGGTTGCTCGATCGGTACATTAATATTATTAAATTTCCTGTGATTTTTTGAGGACTAAAGTCCTCACTACGAACCTGTTTTTTGTTGTAAAATCTAGAATATAAAATCTTACATGGTACGAGCTAATGGTTCTGCAAATCCCATCAACTCCCAAAGCACTAACAGTCACCTGGGAAGCCCTACCAGCCAACTTTGTTTTACCAGATGACCCTGTGGAAAATATTCAACAACCGCCCCTTGCTGCTGGTCTTACCGATGCTTTGGGAGCAGCGGGACGCATTGGGCCAAATGCTCTAATCGGTTCTAATTTTGGATTGGTAGCAACACTCGATAAAAAAACTGTAGTTAAAGCCCCGGATTGGTTTTACGTGCCGCAAGTGCATCCAGTGGCTGAGGGTACGATCCGCCGCAGCTACACGCCTTATCTAGAGGGTGCGCCGGTATCGGTGGTGATGGAGTTTTTGTCTGATGAAGATTACGGGGAATTGTCAGTGCGATCGACCCCTCCCTACGGTAAGCTCTTTTTCTACGAGCAAATCCTGCAAGTACCTACCTACGTTACTTATGACCCCTACGATACCAAGTTGGATGTATTGTGCCTGCAAAATGGGCGTTATGCAGTCCAGACTCCTGATGCTGAGGGACGGGTGCGGATTCCTGGATTGGATTTATGGCTGGGAATTTGGCGGGGGGAACGTTTGGGACAAACTATGAATTGGCTGCGTTGGTGGGATGATTCGGGAAATTTGTTGCTGTGGAGTTTCGAGCAGGCTCAACAAGAACGCCAGCGAGCCGAACAGGAAAGTCAGCGAGCCGAACAGGAACGCCAGCGAGCCGAACAGGAACGCCAGCGAGCCGAACAGGAACGCCAGCGGGCTGACGCCTTGGCTGCAAAGTTGCGCGAGTTAAACATAGATCCCGATCTATTGGTTTGAAAAGGCGATCGATCGCTATATTAGACATCATTAGGACTTACGCAAGGAAGACGATTTTATGTCATGGAGATCCCTGCGTTGTAATCGCAAAGGTCGATCGTGGTGAGTGCGTAATTCCTAATCATTTTTTCTTAGATGAGCGTTTGCGCGTTTTTGGAGGATTAACACTCTCTGCTTCTTGCTCGTTAAGCGAAGCTATCCCGTAGGGAATCGCACTTTCAGTTAATTCGCACAATTTGTCAAAGGAAAGTTTTTGTTGAGATGCTAATTCATCGAGTAAATTTGATGCTGTTTCTAAAATTTGCTTTCCCTGTCTGACTTGAATCGTTGTTTGATGTTCGATCGCGTCTAACAAAACGAAAATTGATACTGTTTGCCACACATCTAAATCATCGCCGATGACATCGCATTGAGAAACAATTTGACCCGATTCTGGAACGTGAATTCCCAAACCGGATGCTTGAATTAACGGCTGGATTTCTGCTATACTTAAATCGGCAAAATCTGCAATTTGGTGCTGTAAAGGTATTAAATCTGCTACATCCGGCAAGTCTGTTATTTCTGCTGCAACTAAAGGCTCGAAATTAAATGTCAGAGTTCGATTTAGCGGATCGGAAACAGCATAAATCGATCGCACTTGCGATTCACTGACGCCACCCCGATCGAAAAAATTGCGTCCTTGCGGGGCGATCGAAATTTCTCCATTTGTACCGATTGCCACAGTTTCTAAACTTGCAAGATTTGTTGCCGTACTTCTGACAAAAATCTCGTCTAACCCCAACAAATCTGCCAATTCCTGCAACGTTGGTGGCGGTACGAATTCAATTGCCGCCCGGAGTACAAACTCTTCAAGTACGTTAAATTTGCGGGGTTCGCTAACAGTAACTTCTAAAGGAGTTTGCCGCACTGCTAAGCGGAATTGACGCGCTACCGCAACCGATAAACCGGGGTTTTGTTGCTCGATTTGCTGGGCTAGCGAACTTAAATTAGGGTCGATCGATTTAACCGATGACGCTGGCAACATCTACAAAACCTCCGCAGCGACGCACCGTTTTTGACACTTCTTGATACATTTTACCAACCGTACCTGTTTGCTGGGTAAATAAATCGTGGCAGCCGACAACTACCAGCAATTCTTGAGCGCGAGAAAATGCCACGTTAACCCGTTCCGGTTCCTTGGCAAATCCGATATCTCCTCGATTATTATTGCACACCGTGCTGACAATAATTACAGGTCTTTCCATGCCTTGAAAGATGTCTACTGTACCCGTGCGGATGCT
>JBOFTL010000617.1:0-3699 GCA_051652045.1 Microcoleus sp.
AGCGAGCTAGCAATTGAAAAGAGTTTAGATTTGTTCCAAAATCTAAACTCTTTTTAGTTAGAGTACCAATCGCCAATTCATACCCAATAGAAAATTTCAAAATAGTCTAAAATATAAAATAAATCTAAAATCTAAAATCTAAAATCGACAATATCGTTCGCGAATATTTCTTAAATAGCCAATCAATCCCCAAGAGAAAATCTCAAAATAATCTAAAATCTAAAATCTAAAATCTAAAATCTAAAATCTAAAATCGCATGATGTTAATTTGTTGGGTATTCGCTAGCAGTTTAGCGGTGGGGGCGATCGCCCTTACAATATCGCCGGACAACTTCAGCGCCAAATTAATTCCAGCAGAGCTTGGTTTTGTCCGGAAAACCTCAAATTCGATCGAATATTTAGGTGTAAAATCTAAAGTCTCGGGCGATCGAACTACCTCAAATCCAATAGCCGATGCCGCGAGCAAATCTCTGGCTGAGGGCATTTACCTTTACGGTCAATCTCTCAAACCCGATGAACTGCAAAAAGAGTATTTTGTATTTGAATTGCGACGGGGAAAAGTAGTGGGGGCATTTTACCTGCCTCGGTCTGCTTTTTACTGTTTCTACGGAAACATAGAGTCCAATCGGTTAAATGTAACAGTAGTAGACAGTTTCGATCGCACGACCTCTCCTTATTCCGTAAATCTACGACAGTATCACCAAATTTCTGCTATTAGCGACAACGACCGACGTATTTTGGATATTTGTAAAGCAGCTCACCCCATGCAGGTGTAATATTATGTTCGATCGATTACCGATAATTCACGACTTGCACCCGCCTCCTGTCAGAAATCCAGATTCTCAAGCAAAATAAAATTAAGCTAACAAACTATACTCAGTAATTATTGACACTCTCTGTGAAGCAAAACACGGAGATTCCCACCGGATTTTTCGATGAAACTGCGCCGTAAGACACTATCGATTGTGGGTGCTACTATTGCGGGATTGACAGGCGTTCTATACGCCACATCCTCAAGCATTCTCTTGGGCAGCCTCGTCCAAGCCGAGGAACAAGAAGCCACTCAGGTAATTAAAGGAGTTCTTAACGTATTCGGTCAGACGGCAGATGACTTTAACTCCCGCTTTGCTGACTGGTCTGCCTGGGATGATACTTATGCTTTTATCCAAAACCGCAATCGAGAATTTATTGCCTCAAATTTAGTTCCCGAAGGACTTGCTAATTTAAGAGTCAATATCGCCTTATTTGTCAATACTTCTGGTCAGATAGTTTACGGTACGGGTTTAGATAGTGAAAAGCTAAAATTAACCCCCGTTCCCGAAGCATTAAAACAACGGATTTCTCTGGACGATCCGCTGCTGCAACATCCCAATCCTAAAAGCAGTCTGGCGGGTATCTTGCTGCTGCCATCGGGGCCGGTGCTGATTGCTTCCCGACCGATCGTCACTACTAGAAATACCGGCCCGATCCGGGGTACGCTGATATTCGGGCGCAATTTGGATGCTGCAGGCATTGCCAAAATTTCTAAAATTACTCGCTTGCCCCTAATTGTACGCAGCATTAACGATCCTAAGTTGCCTCCTGACTTTCAACAAGTGCGGGCCAAACTATCTGCAAAAAAACCGATTTTGGTGCGTCCCGTGAGCGAAGATTCGATCGCGGGTTACACTGTCATCTACGATATTTACGATCGACCGGCGCTGTTGCTGCGAGTGGATATCCCCAGAGAAATCTACCGCCAAGGTCAAACCAGTTTGCTTTACCTGCTAGTGTCCGTACTGTTAGCTGGATTGGGATTTATCGGCTGTACTCTGCTGCTTTTAGAGCGCGTAGTGCTATCTCGGCTGAGCAGTTTGGCGAAAGGAGTCAACCGCGTCAGCGCGAGCAAAGACCTTTCGGTGCGACTGCCAGTTAAAGGCAAAGATGAGTTAGCCCTCCTTGCTTATGCTATCAATGGAATGTTAGGGGCGATCGCTCAAGCTGAAAGCGAACAAGTTGAGGAAAAAGCCCGCTACCAAGCCGTTGTCGAGCAGGCTACCGATTGCATTTGCCTGTGGGACGCTCAAACCAAATACCTTTTGGAAGCCAATACAGCTTTTAGAAAGTTGCTCGATTACGGTCCCGATGCAATTTCGCAACTGACTATTTACGATATTGCCGCTTACTCGGAAGATACGATCGACAGAAATATTGAAGTGCTATTGGCAAAAAGACAGTTAAGATTGGGAGAAATTCTCTACCGCCGTCAAGACGGTTCCTGCGTGGATGTAGAAGTGAGTGCCAGCGTGATTTCCTACGGAGGTAGGGAGATTATTTGCACTGTGGTTCGCGACATTACCGAGCGCAAACAAGCTGAAGCCGAGTTGAGAGCATCAGAGGAACGCTACCGACTTTTGTTTAAAAATAACCCGCATCCAATGTGGGTTTACGATTTAGAAACTCTGGAATTTATCGCCGTAAATCAAGCTGCTATTCGGCACTACGGCTACACTCGCGATGAGTTTCTGAGCATGACAATTGCAGATATTCGCCCTACTGAATACGTTTCATCATTACTAGACAATATATCTCAGATAGAGGCCGGTCTTGATTTTGCCGGCGTGTGGCAGCACAAGAAAAAGAATGGCACGATTATTGACGTGAAAATTACTTCTTACGCTCTGATTTTTGACGGTAGAAAAGCTGAATTGGTGCTGGCTAACGATGTGACCGATCGCCTGTTGGCTGAAGCGGAACTTTACCATGCAAAGGAAGCTGCCGAAGCAGCCAATTTAGCTAAAAGTCAGTTTTTGGCTAACATGAGCCACGAACTGCGAACTCCTCTAAATGCGATTATCGGTTACAGCGAAATTCTCCAAGAAGATGCACTGGATTTAGGCGAGGAAAATTTTGTGTTAGATTTGGATAAGATTCACCATGCAGGCAAGCATTTACTCGCCTTAATTAATGATATTTTAGATTTATCGAAGATTGAAGCAGGTCATGCGGAGCTAGATTTAGAAACTTTTGATTTAGCGCAGGCAGTTAGAGAGGTAACGACAACTGTTGAACCGCTATTTTTGAAAAATTCTAATCGATTGATTGTTGAATGTCCTGATGGTATTGGGGAGTTTCACTCCGATCGCATTAAGCTGACTCAGATTTTGTTTAATTTGCTCAGCAATGCGGCTAAGTTTACTCGAGACGGGATTGTTACGTTTAGCGTTGAAAAAATTCAAATTGACAGTGACGGTTTGAATCGTGACTGGTTGATGTTTAAGTGTAATGATACTGGAATTGGGATGACTGCGGAACAAATAGAGAAGTTATTTCAACCTTTTATGCAGGCTGATGCTTCGACTACGCGACAGTACGGGGGTACGGGTTTGGGTTTGGCAATTGCCCAAAAATACTCTCAGATGATGGGGGGAGAAATTACTGTGGAAAGCGTGTTTGGGGAAGGGTCAACTTTTACCGTTTTGTTACCGACAGATAGTTGATAGTTGATAGTTGATAGTTGTAGTGCGAGCGTCGGGAGCTCGCTCGCGATTCGTAGGGGCGGTGCCAAGAGTGCCCGCCCTCATAGTTGATAGTTGATAGTCGATGCGACTTCACGCAAGATCGATCGCCCTTGTTTCCTTACAGCAGATTGCACCTTTATGAAGTACAGTCGTCTATCGAATAACTTCCGTGTCCCTACCCGCGATTTTTGGAGTACCT
>JBOFTL010000618.1:0-3118 GCA_051652045.1 Microcoleus sp.
AAAAATCCGGCATTAATGATGATGTTAATTAAGAGCGATCGCGGCAATTGATTCGATTTATTGTCTGCACTTTCTCGCTTGCTTTCGAGAATTTTACCAGTAATAATATCCTGCCAAAACAGCGACACCAAAATTGCAGCAGCAGGCATCAAAGGCAGTACGTAACTAGGCAATTTAGTAACCGCGATCGTGAAAAATCCGAAGATGCAAGCAAACCAAAAAAAAGCAAATAAACTCAATTGAGCCGATCGCGCTTGCCTTTTCCAGTAACTGCGCTGCCAAAAACGAGTCCGGGCGATCGCTAGCGGCAAATAAATCGACCAAGGGGCAAAACCAACTAACACCACAATAAAGTAAAAATACCAAGGTGCAGAGTGTTTGTTAACTACTTCCGTAAAGCGTTGAAAATTGTGATATCCGAAAAAACTGTCAATATAAGTTTGACCGTTAGCTAAAGTCACGAGAACGTACCAAGGCAGCGCGATCGCCAGAATAATTAAGATTCCCGACACCGGCCGCATTTCCCGCCAAAGTTGCCAAAAATTCCCTAAGTACAGCGCAAAACACAAAATAATCAGCCCTGGAATGACTATTCCTACAGGCCCTTTCGCCAGAATTGCCAGAGCAATTAATACATAAAAAGTCAGATACCATTTATTTGGAAATATTGCCGACTTAACGGCGGAAAGTCCCGCTTTTTCCCGCTGTTCTTCGAGGACGTAACCGAGTGAAAAAGCCAGCAGTGCCGAACACATACAGCCGCTTAACAGCATATCGGAAACCCCAGTTCTTCCCCAAGCAATAGTATGGAAATTTAACGCAATTAAAGCCGAACCAATCCAAGGGAGAGAAAGAAAGAGAGGGGGAGGGGGAGATGGGGAGAGAGGGGGAGTGGGGGAGGGGAAGAATTTTTCTGCTTCCTGATTCCTTCTTTCTACTTCCTGATTCTTGATTTCTTCTAACTTTGATAAAGTATAGAATCCGAAACAAGTCAGGGCGATCGCGGATACAGCCGAAGGGAGGCGCGCGGCCCATTCGTTAACGCCAAATAACTTATATCCGATCGCCATTAACCAGTAAACTAAAGGTGGCTTGTCAAAACGAGTTTCGCTGTTGAAATAGGGCGTAATCCAATCGCCTGTCACAGTCATTTGGCGGGCAGCTTCAGCAAATAGCGGTTCGGTTTCGTCAACTAAACCGATGTTGCCCAGATTCCACAAGAAACCGAGTCCTGCAAGAAAACACAACCATAAAATTGATAACAGTAAAGGTGCGATCGAGCGTTTCTTAGCAGATTCTGACAAATTTTTAATTACTTCCTTCACCCTAAAACTTCCTGCGATTTGAGATTTTATAATTTTTAGTCCGGGACGGACGGACAGCGCAATTATATCATATTGGGTCGGTCGCTCGCGATCGATACGGTTCTTAGTGAGGACTTCAGTCCTCACCTTCAGAGGACTTTAGTCCTCACTACCAACTAACCCGATTGGCGGTAATTCCCTTGGATATGATATTATGCGATTGCCAGCGATCGAATCAATCTCACAAAATTGTTAGACTGTTGTTAAAAAACGAACGACTTTCAATTCCCTGACGATAACTATAACTCTCAACTCTCAACTCTCAACTCTCATAGGATGTTCGGTTGTAACACTTGCGCAGGGGCAGGGTGAAGCATTTGGATATAAATCCTGAAATTTATTACCGAGATTATCGCCCGAATGCTTGATACTTGCAGGTACATATCACTGATTCGCGGGGCAGGGTGAAGCATATGCCTGACGGCAGGCTATCGCCAACGGATATAAGTTTTAAAATCTATTGCAGAGATTATCGCCCGAATGCTTCACCCCTACAAGTATCTATATCGAACACAATATCAACTATCAACTATCAACTATCAACTATCAACTGTAAAACTGATGCTGCCATTCAAATATCCCGTACCGCAAACAGATCCGCCCCGTCCGGCGAAAGAAACGCTCCCGACGATGTACGATCTACCTAGTGAAAATCCGGAGGAACCAGGTTTGCCAGATGAATTTCACGGCTTGCAGCCAGCCTTATTGAGTCTTGCTTTCCGCCCACCTAATTATTCCCCAAGCCAAATATTTAGTGCGGGCGACATGAATTTGTATTACGACGTGCGCCATCCGCTATGGTACAAAAGGCCGGATTGGTTTGGAGTTGTCGGAGTTTCCCGATTGTACGAAGAAATCGATATGCGGCTGAGTTATGTAACTTGGCAAGAGGGAGTCAATCCGTTTGTAATTGTCGAATTGCTATCGCCGGGAACCGAGAAAGAAGATTTAAACGACATTCCAGAAACTGTGCCAGCCGAAGTTGTAACGAATAACGGTCAAATAGTTGAGGAAACTAACTCGGAAACAGTAATAAATAACGGTCAATTAACTCAGGAACCGCGTCAAGAAAAACCCTTAAAAAAATGGGAGGTTTACGAACAGGCGTTGAGAATTCCTTACTATGTAGTTTTCAGCCGCTATACCAATAGAATGAGAGCTTTCAAATTGGAAGGAGGTCGTTACCAAGAATTAGAAATTATCAATTCCCGAGTTTGGATGGAGGAAATCAATTTAGGTTTGGGTTTGTGGGAAGGTGAGTATTTTGGAGTCACGAGACTGTGGCTGCGGTGGTACGACGCCGGAGAAAATTGGATTCTCACTCCAGAGGAACAAGCACTAGAAATTGCCATCCAAGAAAATGCGCGGGCCGAAGAACAACGGCAGCGTGCCGAACAAGAACGGGAACGTGCCGAACAAGAGCGGGAACGCGCCCAGATTGCAGAATCTCAGCTAGAGTCTTTAATGCAAAGACTGCGGGATTCTGGAATAGATCCCGATCGATTCTTGAATAGTTAGTTGGCAATTGACAGCGGTAAGGTGCGCAGTGCTCACCCTACATATTTACGAGTTCCCGATCGATTCTTGAATAGTTAGTTGATAGCAGACATTTGTCAATTAAATAAAGATGAAATTGTCAACTCTCAACCCTCAACTACCAACTATCAAATATGAGGGCGGGCACGGGGGCAGCGCCCCTACCAACTATCAACTTTCAACTTTCAACTATTTTAAGGTTGCAATACCAACTGCCA
>JBOFTL010000619.1:0-2803 GCA_051652045.1 Microcoleus sp.
AGTAATTGTCGGTGAAATACCCGATCTGACTTCAGCAAATATTTCCCAGAATCCGTCGAAACTGCCAAATAAATTGACACCAAATCAAAAAATTACTATCTACCGTCCACCCGAAAATTCTCCCAATTTAGTACCGCAATTGTGGGGGCGATCGGTCTTAGAATTCGAGGCTTACCGCTCCCGCCAAGAAGAACTTACAGCATTAGCTGATGATATTTTATACAATCTCAAAGTGGATGGTTTGAGGCCGTCACGAGAAATTATGGTGATTGTTTTGGGTTCTGGTTTTGAGGCGATCGAACTTGAAACTTATACGGCTAACTTTTTAATGAAACAAGGCATAGATATTTACATTCCCAGCACTCCAAGCTGCAATTTACTCAAAGTCGATCGAGAAAATGCTCAGCCCGATCGATTTTGGTGCGAAGGCGGAGTAACAGTATCTCGCATTCACCGCGCGAAGGGTAACGAAGCGGATATGGTTTACGTTATCGGCTTTGACTTTATTGCTAAAACTGAAAGCAATTTAAACTCGCGCAATCAATTATTTGTAGCCTTAACCAGAGCTAAAGGTTGGCTGAAATTAAGCGGAGTTGGCGCTTATCCGATGTACGATGAAATGTGGCGCGTCATGCAAAGTGGCAACAGTTTTACCTTTACGTGGAAACAGCACTCTCAGAGGAATATTAGCGTCACCGATGCAGCAGAATTGGCAAATAGATATGCAGCGGGAGGCAGAAATTTTCAGAATGTAGATTTAGTTGAAGCCGATTTAGCTGGCGCGAATTTGCGACGTTCTAATTTAATTCACGCTAAACTGGCGGGCGCAAATTTAACCAATGCCAATCTTGACAGTGCGAGGTTAGTAATTGCCGATTTAAGCGGAGCTAATTTGAGCGGTGCTAGTTTAAAAAAAGCTAAATTAGTCGGTGCAAATTTAAACAATGTCAAATTAGAGCGATCGAATTTAAGCCGCGCAGATTTGAGCGACGCTCAATTAAAAAATGCCGATTTAACCAATGCGATCTTAAATAAAGCTAACCTCAGCGGTGCCGACTTGCAAGGCGCAAATCTCGCAGGCGCAGACTTAACCGATGTTAACTTCAATGGAGCAATTATGCCAGATGGCAACCTATGGGCGATCGACTAAGAAGAAGGAAGAAGGAAGAAGGAAGAAGGAAGAAGGAAGAAAGAAGAGGGAAGAGGGAAAAGGGAAGAGGGAAGAATGTACAGACAGCAAGCTTTCTAGCAATCGAGAATCAGTAAGTTAAATTAAGTTACAACCAACACAGCCAAATATGTTATAAAATCGATTCGGTATTTTTAGTGGGTGTGAGTAAAAAAATTTATGAACCAACAAGATATTTTATATTTAGCAAAAGGTGGCGATGCCAAAGCGATCGCCTTTCTGATAACCCAAGCACTGCATAGCTTTGGCGTCACAGCCAAAGGCAGTACCGAAAATGACGGGCTACACTTGCTGCTAGAAGGGGATCGACTACCAGCCCAAGACGCCTGCGTCAGAGTTGCAGTCAAAGGCTTGCAGCGCCTGCAACCAAATAATGTCGATTCCTTAACAATATACGGACGGGAATACGGCCAGCAATTGCCAGCTTGGACTCAGAAAATAGAATTGCAACAATCTTTAATTGCGCCCACAGCAACTCCAACTTCCGCGCCAGCAGCAGAAAACCAGCAAAAAGTAAAAAGTTCGATCGAACTAATATCAGATGCCATGCTCAAAAACGGGCAAGCTATCCGTCCCGTAACTGAGAAAGTTGCTGCTGTCGGCAACCAACAAGATACTTCTTCTTTTGCTGAGAAAGTTGCTGCTGTCGGCAACCAACAAGATACTCCTTCTTTTGCTGAGAAAGTTGCTGCTGCAACAACCACATTGCCCGTACCAGAAACAGTTATTCCGCATCAACCCACGGGTGGAACAACTGTTTTGCCAGTGCCGGAAACGGCACCTCAAACCTCCGGTGAAACACTCACCTTGCCCGCGCCAGAAAGTATCGCACCACTTCAACAAACTGGTAGCAAAATTATCTTGCCCGAAGTAGAAAGTGCCAAGTTCGATCGAGCGATTGCTGAAACCAATACCTTCCCAGTACCAGAAGTTGCAACACCGCCTCAAGTAACTGCTGAAACAGAGATTTTGACCGTTCCACAAACCAGAAAATCAGCTCCACCACAACGTAAAAATCAGCGACAGAAAACTAAAAAATCTCGAATTTCGATCGGTTTGATGAGTCTATTTTTCGTTCCGGTATGCGGCTTGGTTTTGGGTTCGCAATTCTACAAACCCTCAACCAAAGCCGATCGCGAAACTCAAGAGCGATCGAATCCTTCCACAACAGCAAAAACTGCAACTTTACCCGCATCAAAATCGCCATCTCAAGCTGCAAAAACCCCAGTAAATCTACCAGCAACCGTCAGCATTAAAGCAGTTGGAGACATCATTCCCGGCACGAACTTTCCCTACAACAAACTGCCGGACAACAAGGAAAACTTATTTAAAGATGTGAAACCGCAGCTTAAAGGAGCCGATATTCTATTTGGCAACTTTGAAAGCACGATGACCGATTATCCCTACAGCGCTAAAGGAGTAGGCGGTGGCAGGCTGTTTGCGTTTCGGACTCCCCCAAGTTATGCGAAAATCTTGAAAGATGCTGGCTTTAATATTTTGAGTGTTGCCAACAATCATTCCTACGATTTTCACGAGCAGGGTTTTAATGACACGATAAAAAATATTGACAGCAACGGCATGAAAGCTGTCGGTAAAAGAAATCAAATTGTCTAC
>JBOFTL010000620.1:0-6160 GCA_051652045.1 Microcoleus sp.
TCGGATCCTCATCCACCCGTCCCCTGCTTAAATCTACAATTATTAGATTGCTTACGGGTGGAATCACAGCCTCACGCGACTCTCATCCCACACTAACCGAGGCGGTATAGTGTGGGGATTCCCGTCTGTTTAGCTAAAATCAATAATCTAAAATCTAAAATCTAAAATCTAAAATCTAAAATCCTCCCTCGATCGGTCGAATTAGCAAAACGCTCGGCCAAAGCAGGTACAATTACCAAAGGGTTGCTCAATCCCGAAAAAACGTACAATCCAGTTCGATCGCCCACCGCCCCAACAACTGGTAATCGATCGCTACTAAATGCCACAATACAATCGTGCCAAGTTGCGGGTAAATTTGCCAAATCAGGCAAAACTTTGGCAATTCCCGCCCGAATTGCTGCTTCACTAGCAGCCCGATCGACTTTAGCATTTAAATCGCTTAAAGTGCGGGATAATTGACCGATGCGCAAACTGCCATCTTTCAACTGAATTGCACCAGAATCTAAAATTGGTGGCGTCAATTCTCGATCGGGTTCATCCCACAGTCGATCGAATTCTATTTTACTCGATTCAGCTTCCAATTCAAAACGTTTTAAAACAGCAGGCATTACCAAAGTCTTGAGTTTTAAATTGACGGCGGGTGCAGTTTCCAAAATTTCGGCGCGAGTATAATAAACTCTAACAGAAACACCAGCAGATTTTAGCAAACTCCGGCTCCATCCTCCAGCACAAACAACCGCATTTTCACACTGGTAATTTCCTGTCGCCGTCTTCACTCCCGAAACTCGATTTCCTGCTTCAACAAATCCCATTACCTCTGCAATTTCTATAGTTCCCCCCAACCGCAAAAATGCCTGAGAATAAGCTCGAACTGTAGCAGTTGGAGAAATATGAGCGTGAGGGAATTGCAAAGCACCCGCGATCGCATTTTTATTTAATAACGGTTCCAATTCGCAAGCTTCCCCAGGGTTCAAAAGTTTTGGAGGAATGGCAAAATGAGAGTAACTAGCAGCAATTTTTTCGACATCATCTTCAATGTCGATCGTCAGCAATAAATTCAAGTCGCGAAACTCAGTATCTGAATCTAATTCAGAAGACAAAATGCGATGGCGATCGATTCCTTCCCGGCATAATTGGCGAGTTAAATCGTTTGTCCCAGCCCAATAAGCCAAGCCGCCGTAACTGAAACGAGTTGCATTTTGCTGTGTCGCATTCTGCTCTAACAACAGCACAGAACAACTTTTTTTTGCTAATTCATAAGCCAGCCCTGCACCAGTAATACCGCCGCCGATAACAATCCAATCGTAATTTTTCATAGGAGAGAGAGGGAGAGATGGGGAGATGGGGAGATTGGGAGATTTTAGATTTTAGATTTTAGATTTTGGATTGTGCGATTGGGAGATTGGGAGATTGGGAGATTTTAGATTTTAGATTTTAGATTGTGCGATCGGGAGATTGGGAGATTGGGAGATTTTGGATTGTGCGATCGGGAGATTGGGAGAATTACAAATTATATCATATCCGGTCGATTAATAGCGATAAGTCAGGTTCGTAGTAAGGACGCGAGCGTCCTGATTTTTGAGGACTGAAGTCCTCACTACAAACCGTTTTTATTAATGGCGATCGATCGGACACGATATTACCAATTACCAATGACAAATATCAACTGTCAAATATCAACTGTCAAATATCAACGTCAATTGTCAACTCTCAACATCTCTACCTGCAGAAAGAGGCCGGCTGTGGCAGGGCAACTTACACTTCCGCCCCTTGAGAGATGTTTTTGCAGTGCGTTGTTTCGTTTAATAGTAACAATTAATGTCGGCCGATCGCTATTGAGCAGCAATTTGAGAGGATTTATGAGTATCGACAAACCCAACGAGACAAAAGACATTTTCCGCAGCGCCAATCCGGGCGATCGCATCTCTGACGAACCGCAAACAATCGAAGAAAAATCCCAACAACTTGCAGTAGACCACGTTCCAGACATCACTGGCGATACAGTTACAGTTCCCACTTATTTTATTGTGGAAGAAGCGGACGGCGAAAAGAAAGCTCTACACCATGTCAAAGACGCTGAGGAAATTTCCGACGTAATTCGACAAGCCCGCGTTGACGAAAATGGCGATCGCGTTTGGGATTAAATTTAATTCACTCGTTTTAAGCTTGAAAAATCATGGAAACAAACCAAAGAAATACTACGCCGTTTCCCAACATTCCGCCGATTCTCGAAAGTGACGATAGAGAGTATCGCGACACAGGCATAGTTAGTTCGCTTGCAATTGCAGGACATCCCATTCACCCCATTATCGTCACATTTCCCATAGCCTTTTTAGTAGGTGCAGCAGGTACAGATATCGGGTATTGGCTGACAAGCGATCTGTTTTGGGCGAGAGCTTCAGTTTGGTCGATCGGTGTCGGTTTTTCTGCCGGGATTTTGGCAGGAATTACTGGCTTTCTTGACTTTTTTAAAATTAAAAGAGTGCGATCGCGCAGTGCTGGCTGGCTCCACATGAGCGGTAATGTGGCGGCGTTGGTGCTTTCCTTAATTAACTTACTTTTGCGACAAGGAAATCCCGCTGAGCCGATCGTATTTACGGGTTTGGCAATTTCGATCGTAGTGGCAAGTTTGTTAGGCGTTACAGGCTGGTTCGGCGGCGAACTAAGTTTTCGCCACAAAGTCGGCGTCATCGGCCCTACAAGCCCGAATCAGTAGGTTTCAAACCGTTTGTAGTAAGGACTTCAGTCCTGATTTTTTCGAGGTAAAACTCAAGACCTTACTACAAACTGCTATTACACCCCTGTTATTATCAGCAATTTCAAATATAATAAAATTTAAAATATCAAATTTCCAGCAATCTCAAATTGTCAGCAATCTTAAATCTTAAATCTTCATAATAATAAAATCTAAAATCTAAAATCTAAAATCTAAAATCTAAAATTGACCGATCCAATCCAAATAAGCTTTACTTCCAGCGACAATGGGAATCGCTATTATTTCGGGAACTTCGTAAGAATGAAGTTCCAGCACCTGGTTTTTTAAAGCTTCAAATTTAGCCAGATCGGTTTTAATTACCAACTGCCATTCTGAGTCCGATAGAATCTCACCTTGCCAAGAATAAATCGATCGAATTGGTGACAAACTCACGCAAGCCGCCAGATTATTTTCTACTAAAGAACGGGCGATCTTTTCTGCCTCAGCTTCCGAACCAGCAGTTACCAATACCACTCCAAAATTAACAGCCATAATTAGTTGATAGTCGATCGTTGATAGTTGAGAGTTGATAGTTTACCAATTACCAATTACCCATTACCCATTACCAATTACCCATTACCCATTACCAATTACCCATTATCCATTAATTGTCAACTCGGAATTTCATTAGCATCCCAAGAATTAACTTTGCAATGAGTCATTAAAGAAAAGTAATGCCTGGTAGCCTCTGGCAAAATCGCTCCCGCTAACAAAGCTTCATCCAAATTAGCTCCTACTAACGTCGCCTCACTCAAATCTGCTGCAATCAAATCTGCTTGACACAGCTTCGCCCAATTCAGATTCGACTCTTTCAAACAACATCCTCTCAACTTAGCCCCGGTTAAATTTGCTCCTGTCAGCTTCACTCCCCGCAAATAAGCCGCGTTGAAATTCGTCCCCACCAAATTCGAGCCTTCCAAATTAGTTCCGATGAGTCTAGCTTCACTCGCATTGACACCGCTCAAATCCGCACCGGCGAGATTCACTCCATTTAACTGAGCTCTTCGCAGGCTGACACCCGTTAATTGAGAGCCAAACAGTTTAGCGCTACTGAGTTTAGCACCGTAAAGATTTGCCCATTTAAAATTTGTTCCCGTCAGATTTGCGCCTAACAAGTTAGTTAATTGCAAATCCGCACTACACAAATTGGCATTCCACAGCACCGCACCTCTGAGGTTCGCACTTGCTAGATTCGCACCGGTGAGCTTGGCTCGGGGCATTTTTACTTTTACTAAAAAAGCTCCGCTTAAATTAGCTTTTGTCAAGTCTGCGTTTGGCAATTTGGTTTCCCCCATCTTGGCAAAACTCAAATTGGCTCTATGCAACAGGGTACCTTTGAGGGTGGCTTTGGTGAGAAATGCCCTGCTGAGGTTCGCTCCGGAAAGATTCGCCCGCGAAAGGTTGACTCCGATTAAGATGGCTCCGCTGAGGTTGGCTCCGCTGAGGTTGACTCCAGTAAAGTCTCTTTGCCCTTTCTCGTAACTGTTGAGCAACTCGCTAACTTCCATAGGCTGTGATTTGGATGTGATACAGTCTCGGGTTTGGGGTTTCGATCGTCGATATGTCGATAAATTGTTGCTAGGAGGTTGTTTCAGAAAGTGACTGCTCCTAGATGCCAAAGTTTTCGAGATGAGAAAGTTTCAGAGCGATCGATCTCAAACTGCATACTTTCTGGTAGCAGCAATTTCCACTCAAAGGTCATCCCTTAATAAAGATTTTATATGTTTCCACTGCTCGGGCTCCTCACTTAACAAGTTTTGACTTAAAAATTAACGTTTGTTGACATAGAGAATCATTGCTTAACGCTCGGCTCTCACCTGCAACTTGACGCGGATCGCGCCCTTCAATCCAGCAGGAGGTCGCCAGGAAGTCAGGGCTTGTTTTAGGTTCTCAACGACATCTGCTGGTAGAGTCGAGGCTTGAGGGTCGATCGCCACTTGGGTAACGCGACCGTTGTCTACCGATAGCACCCACACCATCTCGCCACTTAGGGACGGTGGCAGGATGATAGATTGCAGGTGTTGGGTCAAAAGTGCGATCGATCGGGCATCCAACCCTTCGGCAGTAACTACTTGCAATTGAGAAGCAGTTAGTTGCTGCCGGGGGGGTGGCTCGTATACTGCCTGCCGCCGGGGTCCTGGGGGTGGCGGTGCATAACCGCCGCGAGTCGGGGCATAATTTCGAGAACCTCCTCTAGTTTGCTCCGCGGCCTCTTGGCGATCGAATACGCCTTCATAGCTGACACCTTGCGGCAATTCCACCGGTACCTGCACTCGGCGGCGCGTGCCGTCGGGTTCGACTCGCACCTCTTCGCTAACAGCAACAAATGCCGTATATTCCGACAGTAAGCGATAAGTCAAAGCCGTATTTGTCACAGATTCCACCAGAGATTGAGACTGGCCGCCAAACATTTGATTCATCAAATCCTTAATGCGCGATCGACCCCAAAGTTGAGCGATTGCCGGATTGCCAAAATCAGTACCGTTGGTGGGTGGATTTGATTCGCGCTGCCGGAGGCTGACAGATTGAGAGAAATTAACTGGTAAAATCTGTTCGTAAACTTGACCTCCTGCAAGAGTGCCGCGAATGCGCAGTTTGCCGCTAACCCGATCGCCCTTTCTACCAAATAAAACTAACGGCTGACTTGCAAATAAATCCGGAAGCGCGATCGGATAAATTTCTGGTTTTTCTGAGCCTCCTTCCCAACTTACTTGAAGATCGGTTAATACCGGATTGTTAATTTGGCGAATAAACTTTTCTGCTGCTGCCGTCGGTTCATCTTGACGAATTACCTGAGATGTGCCTCTTCCGACTTCTGCCAAACGATTGAGTAAAAACCGATTTACTGAACCGCCGACGCCAAAACTGTAAAGTCGATTTCCGGGTTTCAGATTGCTTTGAACAAAAGCCAGCACTTCTTTTTCTGCACCAATGTAACCGTCAGTAATCAGTACGATACTCCGCAGTCTTCCTGTTTCCGGTGCGGGAAAATTCATGACTGTTTTCAGGCCATTAAGCAATTCTGTGCCACCGTTAGCTTCCAAATTTGCGATATAAGTCATGGCACTTTGCTTGTTTTGAGCTGTATTGGCTAAAGGAGTAGCTGAAAGCACTTTTGCGGTGTTGGCAAAATCAATAATTGTAAAAGTATCCCGAGGATTCAGTCCTTGAATGAAGTGGCGCATCAATTCCTTTGATTTTGCCAGCGGTTCGCCCCGCTGGGAACCGGAAGTATCCATTAAAAATACAACATCTTTAGGTACGATGCGATCGGGCGGATAGTTCAATGCTGGAATCAGATAAACAGCAAAATGCCCGCCTCTCTTGTCTGCTTGAGTGAGGACGGTCGATCGCGTAGTTTCGCCCGCCACTCGGTAGCGGAGAATTAAATCTTTGTTGGGGATA
>JBOFTL010000621.1:0-3606 GCA_051652045.1 Microcoleus sp.
CAACACGGTCAACTCAACCAGCTTTGGCTGAGGCTCAACAACTGGATTTGCTTGCAATAGCACTGCATTGGCTGAAATCAGAGTTTGAACCCAGCCCATTGCCATCACATTAAATGCTTCATTATTAGGGTCTTTCGCAGATGACAAAAGGATTGTGTTGACTTCTGCGATCGCTGCTTGCAAACGCAAACTAGCTAAATCAAAAGCTTCTCCATCTTGATTTAACGATGCATCCAAGGCTTCGTTCGCAGGAGCTAGCAACGCATCTCTGAGCGAATCAAGAACATCTAACGCAACTTTGGCAGTGAGACTTGGATTTTGAACCATACTTCGGAAAGCGGCGATCGCATTTAAAGTTGCAGCTATTTCTTTGACTTGAACAATAGCCTTAATTTGGCTTTTCATCTCTCTCTATCCTTTAACTCTTAACAAGAGTATACCCTACTTTATCAGATTAATTTCATCCCCATTAATATTTTGTTGCAATTCATGCAAAAACCTTTCTGCGTAAGGATTCCCCTCCCCCACTTCTTTCTGAAGAGAAACGATCGCCATTTCAACCCCTTCATTGGTTTGATTTTTTTCGAGTTTCCTGCGAATCCAATCAACCCGCGACCACTGGGCACCGTCTAGATCTTTCGGCGCACGACTGCGAGGGCGACCGCGAACAGCTCCAGGATAAAAGGTGTGGCCACAATCTGGGCAACGATAGCGCTGTTTGCCTGTGGTTGGGTTTAGCCAGTCTTTGTGGGGGGCAGGGCGATCGCACTTGGGGCAATGAATGCTATCCAAGATGCCTCCTTTGGACTTGTGCTTCAGCGCAGTTATTATCCCGAAAGGATTTGGATGCTTCATAAAAAGAAAAAAATATCAATCCCATCCCCGTAAGCGTTGCAATAATCCCAAGAATAATTTGATGTGTGGGAATTTCTTCGAGGTCCTTATCCTGGCCAACATAAGTTCCAGCAAGTCCAAGGAACAGTCCAAGAATAAAATAAATTAACGGCATGAAGTAGTCCTTTTTATTGGCGATCGCATTTGGGGCAGGAGTTCTCAGCCATTGTTCTGGCTCGCATCTGATTGCAATTGCGCAAATAGAGCATCAAGATATGCAGTTAGCAACGCATAGCAGCAGGGGCTTTTGTACTCGCAAACGATGGTTTTATCGTTGCCAAACATGCCGCCTGGAGTGACGGATGCCGTATATGTTCGGTTATTTGAAATAAAACCCGTCCCTATTTCCCAAGCCCAGCCGCGAGCCTCAATACAGCGCTGGACATAGGCTTGTAATGCATCTTGCTCGGCTAGTCCTGGATTAACCATTATCCAGGTATGACACGGTGGCTGATTTCTTTGGAGAATTACTGCCGTTCTGTCATCCAGAAATGTGGCTTCGTTTGGTGCTAGTTGAGACCAACTCTCAAAAAGATTTTCAAACATTAGACCTCTCCTTCCGGCAACGATAGCGCTTGCATTGCTGCAACGCCGTATTGATCTGCGGTCATATCAAGGTACGACACAATCTCGGTCTTGGCCTTTTGCTCGATTTCATCCATATATTCGCCGTATTGTTCGGCAACAAATGGGATGCTATCGCTCAAAGTTTTTTGCGCGATAGCCAATTTACTCCGCAAGATTTCCCGGTCTTTTGCCGACATTTTCACCTCTGACAAGGCGGCGATCGCGGCTTGAATTGCATCAGTTGCTTTTTTGGAATCCTCGGAAATTTCGCGATCAAAAAGCGATCGCTCATCATGCATTTCTACTGGCGGGAATTGCCCTGCTCCCTGCATGTGAATCATGGTGCAGGGAACGCCATCGCCAATATTCATCGCGGTAATGGCTTCAGCAAATTGCGAATAAGACATCGCCACTTCGAGATATTCGTGTCTCCCAAAGTACCAGGTGCGACCATGCGATCGTTTGACTTCGCATCCTTTGACTCGCATCATTATATA
The DNA here is from genome assembly GCA_051652045.1 of Microcoleus sp. Lineage (GTDB taxonomy): Bacteria > Cyanobacteriota > Cyanobacteriia > Cyanobacteriales > Microcoleaceae > Microcoleus. The sequence goes on from JBOFTL010000621.1 coordinate 1,959, forward strand.
TCCCTGATGCAAGAAAGGACTACCAAACAAAGCTGTATTCCCGCCACTTACGCGATTAAAACTAATCATCGCCGCAGCATCAGGCGTTGGCACTTCTTCGAAAATATTACTCATCTCTTTTTCTCCAAAATTTAACTCTTAACAAGAGTATACCCTATTTTATCGGATTGTGCAAATTTGTTCTTCTTTAATTGAAATCTAAGAGAGGACTAATCGCGGCGCAAGCTGTGATTAGTCCTAGATGGGGAAAGGGTTTCAGGCATAAATAGCATAAAACCGCTGTATACTGGAGTTACCACACGTCCAATTACAGCGGTTTTTAATGACTTTGCCGAGGCCCACTAAGAGGCTTCCGGTTACTCCTATTGTAGCGCCTGAAGCCTCAAGATCCAACAACCCAGCACTATCAGACCTGAGCGAACGCGACAAGCCCTGGGACGTTCATAGAGTTGAGTCTGATCAAATAGCTGCGCACTTTGAAGGAACAGAATTTCAACGTTACTCAGAACGGATTGCATTTTGTAGTCAGCTTTTAGACTTTAGGCTTGTCCCTGACCATAATGAAGGGGCTTATCGTCTCAAATTAGCCTCTACCCGACTGTGTCATTGTAGAACTTGCCAAATTTGCTCATGGCGTAGATCTTTAATGTATAAAGCGCGTGCTTATAAAGCTTTACCCCAGATTGTAGCTGATTATCCTACCGCGCGGTATCTCTTCATAACCCTAACCATCAAAAACTGTGCGATCGGTGATTTGAGAACCACAATCAAGCACCTCAATGAATCATTTGCACGATTAACAAAGCTGAAAGCGTGGCCGGGGATCGGATACATCAAAACAGTTGAGGTTACCCGCAGTAAAGATAGAACCGCTCATCCGCACCTACACGTTTTGGTGATCACCAAGGCCAGTTACTTTGGAGTCAACTACATCAGCAAAAAAGAATGGTGTGCGCTTTGGAAGCAATCGGTCAGAACAGACTACACGCCCATCATGGATGTTCAGGCAATTAAGGCCAAGGATTCACCTGTTGCGCTTTTGGCTGAGGTGATTAAGTACCAGACAAAGCCAAATGATTTGATTTTTGCTGACCGAGATTGGTTTTTAGAATATACACGCCAAGTTCACGGAACAAAAGCATTTGCTTTAGGTGGGGTCTTCAAAGAATACTTTCGAGAATTAGAAAAAGAGGAAACGACTGAGGAAATGATTGGGGATGACGGCCAGGGCGATGTTGACGAGGGACACTTATACTTCGGTTGGAAGCGACAAGAAAAACGGTACAGGATGGTAAATCAATGACCGATGAAATGATTAGGGCTGAACGAGCAACTGTCACGTTTTTTGATGGGTTGACTGTTGATGGATATAAAATGCCCAATGGGGAATTCAGGGTTGGTTTAGCAGGTGCAAGCCGCGCTGTGGGATACGAAAGAGAGTGGCTATCCGACGTTGTTAGTCTGAAAGCTCCCCGCACAGCTAAAACCTTACAGGGATTAGGTTTCACGGAAAATACTCAAAAAGTCTCCGCACAGTCAGAACAAGGAAACCTATACGAAGACCGCACTATAAATCTGGATGATTTCAATTCCTGCATTATTTATGCGGTTCAACAGGGAAGAAAGGCCGCAATCGCTCTCAATAGAG
>JBOFTL010000622.1:0-2763 GCA_051652045.1 Microcoleus sp.
TGCTAGGATTTCCCGTAGCTTATTGGATTGCGCTCAACGTCTCGAAAAAGTGGCGAAATTTAACTTTATTGGGTTTTGTTTTACCGCTGTGGACTTCTTCCTTGCTGCGATCGTATGCTTGGATTACCATTCTTAGGCCGACAGGAGTTCTCAACTCACTGCTGGCAATTATAGGCATTCCTCCTTTAGAATTGCTCAACCAAAGTTCGGCCGTGTTAATCGGGATGGCCTATAGCTATTTACCTTATATGGTGACAATTCTTTACGCATCCTTGGAAAAATTAGACCGCCGACTTTTAGAAGCCTCTCAAGATTTGGGGGCGAATCCAATCGAGACTTTTTGGAAAGTCACAGTACCGCAAACAATGCCGGGAATTGCTGCTGGTTCTTTGCTAGTATTTATTAGCTGTTTGGGAGATTTTGTCGATCCGGAATTGCTGGGCGGAGCTTCGAGCATGACTGCAGCCCGTTTGATTTACAATCAATTTTTGGGGGCGACTCAAAATTGGGGTCTAGGTTCTGCTTTTAGTATGGTATTAATTTTTGCAGTGAGTGTGGGAATTGCCCTGTTGCTAAAATACGGCGATCGTAAACCAATTTGAAGAAGGAAGAAGGAAGAAGGAAGAAGGAAGAAGGAAGAGGGGGAGATGGGGAGATGGGGAGATTGGGAGAATTACCGATTACCAATTACCAATTACCGATTACCAATTACCAATTACCAATTACAATTTCCGAGACATGGAAAATACTGCTGACAACCCACAGGAGGAAATACCCGCCGATATGTACTTAAAGCCTAAATTCAAGGTTTCTTGGCAGGTTGTATTTGCCATTTTGATGTTTTTTTATATGTACCTGCCCATTCTGGTACTCACATTTTACAGCTTTAATAAATCTCGATTCAGTGCTGGCTGGGAAGGATTTACTTTCAATTGGTACGTTAAATTATTTAGCGATACCAGGATTTTAGTAGCACTGAAAAATAGTTTGACGGTAGCTATTTGTGCGGTATTAATTTCGGCCGTTCTCGGTACTTTGATGGCTGTCGGTTTGTCCCGCTACCGCTTTCCGGGCAAGGGTTTATATCAGGGAGTTTCTTATTTGCCGATTATTATTCCAGATATTGCTAGTGCGGTTGCTACTCTGGTATTCTTGGCAGCATTGGCGATTCCTCTGAGTTTGTGGACGATCGTTGCCGCTCATATTGTGTTTTGTTTGGCTTATATTGCCCTAGCTGTTTCTACTAGATTGGCGGATTTGAACCCCTATTTAGAAGAGGCGGCTTTGGATTTGGGAGCGACACCTGTGGAAGCTTTTATTAAAGTTTTGTTGCCTCAATTAATACCGGGAATTGTTTCGGGCTGTTTGCTATCTTTTGTACTCAGCATGGATGATTTTCTGATTGCGAGTTTTACTGCTGGTAGCGGCACTACGACTCTGCCGATGGAGATTTTTAGTCGAATTAGAACCGGGGTCAAGCCTGATATTAATGCTTTAAGCGTGTTGCTGATGGTGGGTTCGGGAGGATTGGCGTTTCTAGCGGAATATTTGCGCGGCCGCAGCGAGCAAAAACGAGTTGATAGTTGATAGTTGAGGGTCGATCGACTGCCATAACCTCCCGTTCGTAGTAGGGACTTTAGTCCCTAAAATGGAGCGAACTAAAGTCCACACTACGAACTGTTTTTACCCCCGTTCGTAGTAGGAACTTCAGTCCCTAAAATGGAGCGGACTAAAGTCCACACTACGAACTGTTTTCACGCCCGATCGAACTATTTCAAAACTGCCGCCACAGTAGCCATTAGCAAGCTTTGAAACAATTTGATTCCATCAGTTTCTCCCAACATCGGATCGGCGGCCCTCTCAGGATGCGGCATCATTCCTAACACATTGCCCGATCGATTGCAAATGCCTGCAATATTATTTAACGAACCGTTCGGATTGCCCGCAGCATTAATTTCGCCAGCACTCGTACAGTAGCGAAACAACACTCGATCGCCATCTTCTAACTCTGCTAAAGTATCGGCATCGGCATAATAATTGCCTTCACCGTGAGCGATGGGCAAATCGATAATTTCCCCGGAAGTGTAAGCCGAAGTCCAAGGAGTATTGCCGCGTTCTACTTTCAAAGAAACGCGATCGCAAATAAAATTCAATCCCGCATTCCGCACCAGAGCACCGGGCAATAAACCAGCTTCAGTTAACACTTGAAAACCGTTGCAAATCCCCAATACAAGTTTACCTTGTTTGGCGTGTTCCGCAGTCGATCGCATCGCCGGAGAAAAACGGGCGATCGCACCGCAACGCAAATAATCTCCGTAACTGAAACCGCCGGGAACTACAATAACATCAATATCCGAAATATCGGTATCTTCGTGCCAGATTTTGCGCGTAGGTTGGTGCAGCAATCCTTGAGTGACCCACACTACATCGCGATCGCAATTTGAACCGGGAAAAACAATAACTCCAAATTTCATAAGAAGAAGAAGGAAGAAGGAAGAAGGAAGAAGGAAGAAGGAAGAAGGAAGAGGGAAGAAGGAAGAAGGAAGAAGGAAGAGGGAAGAAGGAAGAAGGAAGAAGGAAGAGGGAAGAAGGAAGAAGGAAGAGGGAAGAGGGAAGAGGTATCAAGTGACATACTCCTACATCAAGCTGATTACAGCTATGATGTAGGCATCTTTGCAGCCCGATGAAGGGTATACAAAATTTCCTTCACGGTACTGTTATCCATAGTTCCTACTACAGAAAGATTCCCGTTACGGCGTTTTA
>JBOFTL010000623.1:0-3266 GCA_051652045.1 Microcoleus sp.
GGTAATTGGTAATTGGTAATTGGTAATTGGTAATTGCTAATCAACTATCAACTATCAACTCGGGCGAGCACGGGGGCACCGCTCCTACTAGCTATCAACTATCAAATCTCAACTCTCAACTCTCAACTCTCAACTCTCAATCGATCGCGAGCGGGGACGCTCGCACTATAACTCTCAACTTTCACCTCTCAACTATTTCTTCGCAGCGTTGCAAAAGAGCTTCGATTTCCTGAGCCAAAGAAATTACTTCCGGCCAAGAAGAACCGTTGATTAAATCTTGGGCGTGAGCTAATTTATTTCTCAAAGCTTCCGCTGACTTTAAAAAACGCTCTCCGTAACGCTTCGATTTCAATCCTAGCCGATCGACTATTTCTGCAGAAGTCAAAATTAAATCTCGCTTGTCGCAAAATTGCAAGTAATCGATGAGATCGATCGCTTCATTTCTCGATCGTCCCAATTCCCACAAATGTTTTGCTGCCGCAATGCGATCGGCTTTTAAAAACTGCTGCCACGAATCTTGAGGAAAGTAAATTCGTGCGATCCGCAGTAAATTCATTTCTAAAAGAGTCACCAATCCAAATAATAGCATACGCACGGGTGCTTTTTGCAAATCGCCGCAGGTGACAATTCCGTTAATGCAGTTGCTTTCTAATACAAATAACCTCGGTTTTTCCCGCAGCAGCGGCAGCAATTCCATTAAAGGAGTGGCGGCGGCGATTAATTCAGCAGGGTGAAAAATTTGTTGGTAATTGCTGCATTTGCCTGTTTTTAAGTGCGATCTTTCTACGTAGCCGCAAACTGTGCCGTTTTCTTCGATACCGATTACGTCAAAATCGCGGGCTTCCATCCACGATCGCAATTTTTCCGCATCTTCGCAAGAGGGAACAGACTTGAGAGGTTCCGCAAGGTATTTAACTGTAATACTGTCTTTAAATAAATCTCTAAGATCGGCGGAACTCGATTTTAAATGTTTCATATCATAGATTTGAAATAGTAGTAAGGTGCGCAATGCGCACCCTACAAGATTTGCTACAAAGCTATCTAATCAAACGCTAACGGGTGATTGTTTGCGGCTGAATTTTGCCAAAATGCGATCGACCATTTGCGCCGGAGTTAAACCCAATGCGGCAAAGGATTGTTCGGGAGTTGCATGATCTACCAATGTATCTGGTACGCCAAGTCGCATCACCGGAACAATTACATTATTGTCGAGCAAAGCTTCAGCTACTGCTGAACCGAATCCGCCCATCAAACAGCCTTCTTCCATCGTGACAACTTTGCCGATGCGCTGCGCTAAAGGCAAGATTAATTCGGTATCCAAGGGCTTGACAAAACGCGCGTTGATGACTGTTGCTTCGACGCCATGTTCGCTCAAAATTTCGGCAGTTTGCATTGCCGGATAAACCATCGAACCGTAACCTACGATTAGCAAATCGTCGCCGTTGCGGAGGATTTCGCCTTTACCGATCGGCACTGATTCCCAACCTTCCTCCATTAAAGGTACGCCGTAACCGTTGCCGCGCGGGTAACGCATCGCGATCGGACCGCTAGTATGGTCGATACCGGTGACTACCATCCGCTGCAATTCTGCTTCATCTTTTGGTGCCATAATTGTCATGTTCGGCAAGCAACGCAAGTAGGAAATGTCGTACATTCCTTGGTGAGTCGGGCCGTCAGCGCCGACAATTCCCGCGCGATCCATGCAGAAGAAAACAGGCAAGTTCTGGATGCAAACATCGTGAACTATTTGGTCGTAGCCCCGCTGCAAAAATGTCGAATAAATTGCAACTACCGGCCGCATTCCTTCGCAAGCTAAACCTGCCGATAAAGTGACGGCGTGCTGTTCGGCAATGCCGACATCAATGTACTGTTTTGGCAGTTTTTCCTGAAGTTTGTCCAAGCCCGTTCCGGTTGCCATAGCGGCAGTAATACCGATAACTTTTGGATTATCTTGTGCTAGCTTGACTAAGGCGTGGGCAAACACTTTCGAGTAAGCTGGAGGCTTGGGTTTGCTAGAGGGAATACCTTTGCCGGTGGCTAAATTAAAGGGATTTTGGGCGTGATATCCTACTTGGTCTTTTTCGGCGATCGCGTATCCTTTGCCCTTCACCGTCACTACGTGAACTAATACGGGACCTTGGATAGTATGACCTTGTTTGAAAGTGGCAATTAATTCTTCTAAATTGTGTCCGTCTACCGGACCCATGTAGGTAAAGCCCAATTCTTCAATTACGGCTCCAACTTTCGACACTGCTAACCGTTTCATACCTTCTTTGAGGCGTTCCATTTCTGGGGTAAATGTTTCGCCGACAAAGGGAATGTGTTTGAATTGTTCCTCTAAGTTATCTTTGAGAAACTGCACCGGTTGCGAGAGTCGCATTTTGTTCAAATAGCGGGTAATTGCGCCGACATTAGGCGAGATAGACATCTCGTTGTCGTTGAGCACTACCATCACATTTGTTTTCGGTAAATGGCCCGCATGATTGATCGCTTCGAGGGCCATACCCCCTGTCAGCGCGCCGTCGCCGATGACTGCTACTGATTTAAAATTTTCGCCCTTCAAGTCGCGGGCGATCGCCATTCCTAGAGCTGCGGAAATGCTTGTAGAAGCGTGACCGGCACCGAAATGGTCAAATTTGCTCTCGCAGCGTTTGAGATAGCCTGCAACGCCGTCTTTTTGTCGCAGGGTGTGGAAGTCATTGTAGCGCCCGGTAATTAGTTTGTGGGGGTAAGCTTGGTGGCCGACATCCCAGAGAACTTTGTCGCGATCGAGGTCGAGGGTTTGGTACAGTGCTAAGGTCAATTCAACTACACCCAATCCGGGGCCGAGGTGTCCGCCGGTGGCGGCGACGGTTTCTAAATGCTTTTCTCGAATTTGTCGGGCGATTTGTTCGAGCTGATGAATCGAAAGGCCGTGTAATTGGTTTGGGTGAGTCAATTCGCTGAGATGCATATTTTAAAATCCCGCTCCTGTGAATTAGGACGAATCCTTATCTGATAATCGTTTGAGCCTGCGGTGTTCAGAAAGTGCAGGCTAGAATAGTTTACCTGTTATTCGAGGAAAACTGTTAGGCGGGAATTTTTTAGGGCTTTTGGGCTAGTAATTATAGTAAACGACTGGTCTTAAGTCAATATAAATAATGCTTATCTTGTTAGTCGCTAACGGCTAATTGTTAGTTGAAAGAAGGTTGTTTTCGATTTAAAACTGGGTGTTGTACTGATGGCTGAGTTTTGGATCGGACACCATTTGGCTTGGGTGGAAAATT
>JBOFTL010000624.1:0-3577 GCA_051652045.1 Microcoleus sp.
GAACACCGCCCAAGTAACTCAACGTCACTACGCTGCCGCCCTCTGCCATCAGGGGTTTAGCAGCAGCGCACAGTCGCACTAACGAATAAGCGCTAATATCCAAAGCATTGGAAAAACCCTGACGCGAAGTTTTTGTGAAATCTCCCGAAAGTTCGTCCTTGCCCGCAAAAGCCAAACAGTGGATTAAGATATCCAACTTACCCCACTTGTTGGCGATCTCCTCGAATGTAGATGCAATTTCGCTCTCGTCTTGAACGTTGCAAGGCAAGTACAGACTGGGATTCAACGGTTCTACCAGTTCTGCAACTTTCCGCTCGTGCTTGCCTTTTTCGTCTTTCAAATAAGTGATGCCGAGATTAGCCCCAGCTTTGTGAAGCTGCTGAGCAATACCCCAGGCGATCGAGCGATTATTGGCTATGCCAGTGACAAGAGCATTTTTTCCGGTCAAATCTATCATTTGTAGTTTCTTCTCAAAGCAACTTGCACCGTTCTCATTGGTTGTACCGACAACCCCGCCCGTTCAGACACACCTGATTCAGATTGAACTGATGCAGATACAATTAAGACAAAATCAATACACAATTGAGACACAATTGAGATTTATTTTGCTGTGCAGTTACTTGGCAGCGGAATTGAGAAAGTTAAGAGAAGGGCTAGGTTTAATCATACAGCCTGTGTTTGCCTTAACATTAGATTAAAGTAATAGAATCAGCAGACGCAGGAGGTTTGACAGTATATTTACTCATTAAGATTAATCAGTAAGTTGCACAGAATTGATTAGTACAAAGGATCTAGTCGTGACCCACGATCGACCGCTAGCAGCCGTATTCCGCCAAATCAGTGGCGGGGCGTTTCCGCCCATTGTCGAAACATTTGAGCGGGGCAAGACAATTTTTTTTCCTGGAGATCCGGCTGAGCGCGTCTACGTTCTCATTAGAGGTGCTGTCAAGCTCTCCAGGGTGTATGAAGCAGGAGAAGAAATTACTGTCGCCCTCCTGCGCGAAAACAGCGTATTTGGCGTATTGTCTTTGATTACGGGACACCGATCGGACAGGTTTTACCACGCGGTAGCCTTTACGCCAGTGGAATTGATTTCGCTACCTATAGAACAAGTCGAAAAAGCCCTTAAGGAAGACCCCGAACTGTCAATGGTGATGTTGCGGGGACTTTCATCTCGGATTTTGCAAACCGAGATGATGATCGAAACGCTGGCCCACCGAGATATGGGATCGAGACTCGTCAGCTTTTTGCTGATTCTGTGCCGGGATTTTGGCGTTCCCAGCACGGACGGGATTACGATCGATTTGAAGCTATCCCACCAGGCAATTGCTGAGGCAATTGGTTCGACGCGGGTAACGGTGACTCGTTTGCTGGGGGATCTCAGGATTGAAAAAATGATCTCGATTCACAAGAAAAAGATCACAGTCCACAACCCGGTGGCTTTAAGCCAGCAATTCACTTGATGTCGAGAGAGTGTGGGATTTTGGATTTGGGATTTTTAATTCAATCCAAAATCCAAAATCTAAAATCTTATGAGTCAAAATGACTGCTGGATACATCCTGGTATTGGTAATTTTAGTGTTGGGGGGCGCGATCGCGACCATCAGCGATCGCCTGGGGACGAAAGTCGGCAAGGCAAGGTTGAGTTTGTTCAAACTTCGCCCCCGCGATACTGCAGTTGTGGTGACAGTGACGGCTGGTAGCATCCTGTCAGCACTTACTTTGGGTATTTTATTTGCTACCAGCAAGCCCCTGCGCACGGGGGTTTTTAGAATAGACGAGATTCAAAAAAGACTCAACAACGCCCGCAGGGAACTCAACCAAACGACGCAAGAAAAAAATCGAGTTGAATCGGAGTTAGCTCAAGCCAGGACTGCTCAAGCGCAAGCTAGAGCAAATTTAGAGCAAATCAATCGTTCCTTGCAAGCTGCTAATGCCGAGCAAGCCCAGACGCAAGCTAAGTTAAATTCGCTGCGGGCCCAACTCAATACGGTGGAAGCTGCTAAGTCGCAAACCGAACAGCAGTTAAGTCAGGTAGAATCTGCGAAATCTGAGACGGAATCGCAGTTAGCTAGCGTGGAAGCTGCGAAATCCCGTACTGAGGAACAGTTGCGGTTGGTGGAACAGGCTCGATCGACCACTAGATCTCAACTCGATCGCACGGAAAGCCAATTGCAAACGGTTTCTACTCAAAAAACCGAACTCAGTAGCGAAATTTCACAGTTGCAAAGGGAACGCCAACAGTTAATCGCCCAATTGCAAGGGGAACGCCAACAGTTAATCGCCCAGCGAGAACAGGTAAAAACTCAAATTGCCCTGCGAGATCGAGAAATTGCCAAGCGGGAGGGAGAAATTGCGCTGCGAGATAAGGAAATTGTCGATCGCAACGAATTGATTGCCCAGCGGGATCGGGAAATTGCGCAACGGTTGCAAAGTTTGGCCGATCGCGATCGAGCTATTGCCGATCGCGATAAAGTGCTTGCTGAAAGGGAAGCCTTGTTAGAAACATTGGGAGAACAACAAACTCAGCTCGAACAGCAACAAGCTTTATTGCAACAGCAAGTCCAAGTTTTAGAGCGCGATTTTCAAGCAATTCGCGAGGGAACAGTGGCGATCCGGCGCGGTCAAATTTTAGCAGCCGGTGTGGTGCGAATTACTCCCCCCGTATCAGCCAGACAAGCGATCGATCGCATTTTGCAAGAAGCAAATAAAACTACCGTGACGCTCATGCAGCCGGGAAATACTAAGCAGAGAGGTCAGGTTATTCAAATTACTAATGCCGAAATCGATCGACTGATTAATCAAATTCAAGACGGTCAAGATTACGTAGTCAGAATCGTCGCCGGCGCTAATTACCTGCGGGACGAAAAGCTGATTCAAGTATTTACTGAAGCCGAAATTAATCGAGTTGTATTTCGATCTGGAGATGTAATTGCCGGAATTACTCTCGATCCGGTAACTGGGACGGACGAACAAGTAAGGCAACAGTTATTGCAATTAATTGAAGCTTGCCAATTTCGCGCGCGATCGATCGGGATTGTGGGCGGTAGAGTGCAAGTTGCAGATAGTCGGATTGAAACTTTAGGCCATTTTATTGAAAAATTGCAACAATACAATAAACCTTTAGAAGTGCGGGCGATCGCCACCGATCGCACTTACATAGCCGGCCCTTTGAAAATAGATTTAGTCGCTATTGATAATGGAGCCGTTGTTTTCCAAACAAGGAATAACGAGCAAATTCGCGGAGATTTGAAATTGCGATAGGGTAATGGGTAATGGGTAATTGGTAATGGGTAATTGGTAATTGGTAATTGGGAATTGGTAAGATTAAAACCACATCATTTATCAACTCTCAACTCTCAACTATCAATCGATCGCGAGCTCCCGACGCTCGCACTACAACTCTCAATCGATCGACTATCAATCGATCGCGAGCTCCCGACGCTCGCACTACAACTCTCAACTCTCAATCGATCGCGAGCGGGGACGCTCGCACTATAACTCTCAACTCTCAACTCTCAACTATTCATTCATATTCTTGTAAGTAGCAACTGCCGAAGGCGAACTCCGGTTTAAG
>JBOFTL010000625.1:0-4116 GCA_051652045.1 Microcoleus sp.
ATGTTTTGTGACATGTCAAGCGTTTTTTTGAAAATAGATGCACCCTAACGATTAAACTTGAAGCGAATAAGCAAAAGCCTTTGTATCGTCTCTCATTGGCGCATACCAGCAGCCAGCCGATCGACCCCATCGGAACCCCTTAGACTTCAGGTTATTCAGAACCTCTGGCTCAGGCTTTTCAGCAAAGCGGATTTCAATGCCACCCTTTTCCCTGTTCTCAGAAACTTCAAGCCCCTGCTGGATAACAGCTAGCCCCGCTGTCTTTCCTTTAGCCTTACGGGTAGCCCGTGGATTGGCTTCTGTAGATCTCTCAGGCAATGGCGCAACCGGGGGTAACTCATCAGATGCTTCTCCGATCGCTTCAGTTTGGTCGAAGTGGAAAAGATTTGTCATCTTTGGATATAGACGGGAATTTCCTTCCTCATCCGAATCGTCCGACTTGCCGCCAATCCAGGTTATGGAAAACAGCAAGGACTTTTCACCTTTCTTCACTTGTCGCCCCGCTTCTTTCCACGCACCATAAGTGCGAGTGTGCAGGTATGGAACACCCTGTAGTCCCAAGTTCTCCATCTGCATTGCCACTAGCGCCACATTGCGATGGCTCATTCCTTGGGTTTTCAGTTGACTCTCAATCGTCATCACCAACGCCTTAATCTGAGCCTCGTCACCCCACTCTTTCGACTCTTTCCACAACCCGATCGCTTTATCCCGTAACTCTTTCTTTTCTTCTGCGGTTTTCATGATTCAGAACTCTGATTGCTTAACTCGATAATATAGTTATAACCCATGTTTCGTGACATGTCAAGCACTTTCTGAAAAGTCCACCCACAGAACTAGCACAAGGTTGCGCCTAAAGGCGACGATCGGGCACAATAAAAGCACAGTCCTGCGCCTTACTTTTTCACTAATAGGCTAATTGTACTAAAAGTGGTAATTCAAAAGTTTGGAAGACTAGATATAGCTAGGACTCTTGAACTGGTGAGGTTGAGTATTGATGCTGATTAGCAGCGCACCGCGAATGGATGGCGAGACAGAAAGTGCTTATGCTGCTTTCCTTTGCTATGAGGCGCTTTCGGCTCCGAGGTCGATTGATGTAGCGTACAGAAACTACATGGCCAAGCGAGAAAGAGCGACAAAAGTAAACGGTGAAGACAAAAGACGCGCCAGCGCGTCTTTTCATGCTTGGCGGAAGCAATACAATTGGGATGACCGAGTAGCTCCGGCTGATCAGGCAGCAAAAGAACGAGCGATCGCGATAACGACAGCGATGATGGTTGAAGCGGACACCGTTGAAGCTGATATGTACAAGCGGCAGATTGAACAATACGTTAAACGATCTCGGATGTTGGCCGAGCAATCGATGGCTATTTGCATCAATGTCAAGGGCGAAATGACTAGGTTTTTAGCGAAGAAACCAGAAATAAAAAACTGGCAGGATGCAGCGACGGCGGCGCGTTTGGTGTCAGCGCTGGAAGCGTCAGGAGTTGAGCTTGGAAGACAGTCTTTATTCCTTCAACCATTGATTGAAGTTAATGTAGAACAGTAGCGGCTTGATCGTTATGCCAAAAACACTTAATCAAATATTTCAACTAGCAGCACAAAATGATCGCAGCTTCTTAATGCTTCAAGAGCAACAACGGAAGGCAGCAGCAGCAAAAGCTGAACGTGAGCAAAAGCAGCAGGCCAGCGATCGGGCGGAGGCCATCAAACGGCGTGAAGTCCCAAAGCTGCATGATTTCCTGCAATCAGCTTGGAGTATTGTTCTGCATCCGTCGGAGCCGTTTAAGTCAGGTTGGTATACGGAGCTAATTTGTGAATACCTGACGTTGTTGACGATCGTTAAGCTGAACAAGACAGGCGATCGCTACCTACGGGATAAACTGCTGGATGGCTATGGCCGATCGTGGGAAGAAATACCATCTGAGTTGCAACGGTTGAATAAGCTGGTAATCAATATTAGCCCTCGGTGTTCAAAGTCTACGATCGTCACTGTTGTTTGGCCGTGCTGGGAATGGTTGACAATGCCATGGGTGCCCATGATGGGGATTAGTTATGCTCAATCATTGGCATCAGATCATAACGACGATCGGCGATCGATCATTACGTCTGAATGGTATCAAGAGCTATCGGCGGGGATGAAGTTGGCGAGGTCTAAAAACCGGATCACCGAGTTTAAGAATGCTGACCAAGGAATCATGATGGGGAAAGGTTTAGATAGTGGCGTAACCGGGGTAGGGGCTATAACACTAGACTGGGATGACCCGAATGATCCTTCAAAAGTTGAATCGGACTTGATTCGCAATCGAACGATTAAAGACTTTAAGGATTACTCAGTAACTCGTCTCAATGATGCTCAGTTAGCCTCTCAGGTGATTGTCCAGCAGCGCACCCATGAACTAGATGTTTCTGGCATTGCGATGAAAGAATTCGGAGATGATTGGCATTTTGTCATAATTCCGATGGAAGCTGAAAAGGATGAAGAGTTTACTTTCCCGCTATCCGGTCGAGTGTTTCGTCGAAAAGTTGGCGAACTTATGGCCCCCGATCGCTTCCCGCGTGATGTCATCGAAGCATTGAAGCGAGATGAAAGAATCTGGGCAGGGCGGTACCAACAGCGGCCACAGGCTTTGGGTGGCGGGTTGTTCAAAATGCGGAATTGGCGGCTGTACAATCCTCGATCGCTACCACCCATTCGCCGCACTGTCCTATCTTTAGACTGTTCATTCAAGGATTCAGACAACAGTGACTTTAACGCTTTGGCTGTAGTCGCTGAGTCGATGGCATCTAAGACCGTGGTGCTGCCGTCCACCTACACTGACAAGGATTTAGGGATTGAACGCAACTACACGATCGATGCCCATGACTATTACGTGATTGATTTATGGCATCAAAAAGCCGATATTACTGGCACTGAGACAGCGTTGCAGCAATTTACCGCCGACTATCCAGAAGCCAGGATTAAATTGATTGAGGATAAAGCCAATGGCCCTGCAATTATCTCTCGATTAAAGCGATCAATCCCTGGACTAACCCCATTCAACCCACGGGCCAGCAAGGAAGAAAGAGCATCAGCTATTCAACCGATCCAGCAAAGGGGAGACATTTATCTCCCGATCGGGGAAGCCTATATCCATATCCTCGAAATGATGGGACTTGATAGCATTTCGCTCGGCGACTGGTGGACAATCAACCCACCGGAACATGAATCAGATGCAACTCATGCTCCCGTCGATGGATGGGTGAAAGAATTGATCGACGAGTTCACTAAGTTCCCCAAGGCGGCAAACGATGACATCGTGGATGCAGTAGATCAGGCCATCATCTACATGGAGGCAAACGGCCATCAAGACGCTGAATCAATTGTCCCTGTCACCGTCACCAATGACCCACGGGAACGACGGGCCGTGACCATGGATGTCAACGATCGCTTACGGAAGCAACGAGATCGGGGAAACCTCAGGTTCTAACGAAAAAGCCTAGGCATTTGCCCAGGCAGTCGCTTTGTGTGTTTGATTAAGGGTTTGATCGTAACTTCCCATTGATGATGTTCCATCGATTATAGATCGAGGTTGGACGAATTGCGCGACTTCATAGGTTTAGCCACCAAACGCTGCCATCACCTTTGAGAACCCTCCGCTAGAAAATTTGTAAGTTGTGTAGATACGTCCTCGCCGCTTAAGTGTGTACATAGCGACAACTCCTTTTGCGGCAAAGCCAGGATACTTAGAGGCAACAACTTCAGATCCTTGAAACTCTAACACTTCGTATTCTTTGCCGTTAATGGTTGCAGTCATGATTGCTTGGCTCCTTTGTTTAACCTTCGATACTTTACAGTATGCCACGCTCATCGCTATCATGTCAAGCACTTTTCCAAATTATTTTTCTGGATTGTCTTTCTTCCTTTTCCGACAGCGCTTCAATCGATCGTATCCAGTCTGAGCTTTTGCCCCATACTTTGGTAGGCTCCCTTGGATTCCACCACCTTCAGTCTCCGTATGGCCACAACTCCGGCAGAGATACCGTTGGCTCCCCGATCGGTTAAACCCGTGCTTGTTCAGCTTCACCTTGAGTTTGCAGATTGGGCAAAAGCGATCCATAATGATGTTTTCCTGTGTG
>JBOFTL010000626.1:0-4681 GCA_051652045.1 Microcoleus sp.
CGAGGTTATGCGAACGATCGACTGTCATTGCTAACCGGAAGTTACGCGATCGGCTGTTTGTTGGGTACGATCGCTTTCGGTTTAGTGCACGTGCCGCTGTGGGGATGGGTTTCAGGATTGGCAACGATGCTATCGGGAGGCTTGCTAACCTTATTTTATTTGCAAACAGGAGATTTGGTAAGCGCGATCGTGGCTCATGTTGTTACTGATAGCATAGGAATCGCGATCGTTCCGGCTATTAAAAAAAGTCGATCGATCGACTATTGACCGTTGAGAGTTGAGATCGCGGGCAAGGTACTTTCGACCCCAAACTCTCAGATACTGTGCTATTTATCCGAGGCCAGGGGTCAAACTTGCGATCGAAAGTAATCCCCTGTGTTTCAACCAGGGGAGATGTCAACATCAGCCGCTGGCCTTGAGATAGACAAAGGCCGATCGCGAAATCAGAATTTGTTGTTCTGAGGCATCGAGGAGGCAAATGCAGGCGTGATCCTGCCAAAAAATTCTGCCGACTAGCAAGTCGCCAGTCATGAGTTTGAGCTCCACCTGTTGTTTTTCTTTGATGTAACTTTGTATTAAGCGAACGCTGGGCAATCCGGTTTCAAATTCTGACATAGCGGGAAATGGTAATTTGGCCATCAGTCATCAGTCATCAGTCATCAGTTATCAGTCATTCGTGGCAGACTGGGGACTAAAGAGATGCGGGGGAAGCAAATGACAAATGGCACGGGACAAATAACAAAGGACATTAGAAGTCTATCAACTAATCAGTTTCAACCAACAGAGGTTTGTGTTTATGCCGATCGAGTTTACTAAGTATCAGGGACTGGGCAATGATTTTATTCTGATCGACAACCGCCACTCCAGCGAACCGATTTTAACACCAGAACAAGCGGTCGCAATGTGCGATCGGCATTTTGGAATCGGTGCAGATGGTGTTATCTTTGCCTTACCGGGACAAGAGGGTACTGACTATACGATGCGGATTTTTAATTCCGACGGTTCGGAACCGGAAATGTGCGGTAACGGGATTCGCTGTTTGGCTAAGTTTATCGTCGATTTGGAAGATGCCCGAATTCACCCCCCACAACCCCCCCTTACCAAGGGGGAGAGTGAATCTAAGACTGAGTACCGGATTCACACGGGTGCCGGTACGATCGTCACTGAATTGCTGGCGGACGGTCAAGTTAAGGTGGATATGGGAGTCCCTCGGCTGCTTGCATCGGAAATTCCGACTACTTTAGCAGCACCTGATGCCAAAGCGATCGACGTACCGATCGAAGTTGCGGGACAATCTTGGTTTGTTACCTGCGTGAGTATGGGGAATCCTCACTGCATTACTTTTGTGGATGATGTTGCGACAATTGCTTTGGAAACTGTCGGACCTCAATTCGAGCACTACCAAGCGTTTCCGCAACGCACCAATACCGAATTCATTCAAGTAATTCGATCGAACTATGTAAAAATGCGGGTGTGGGAAAGAGGCGCAGGTGTTACTCTAGCTTGTGGAACTGGTGCTTGTGCTTCTGTGGTGGCTGGCGTATTGGTTGGTAAGTGCGATCGAACAACCGCCGTGGAACTTCCCGGAGGTGTTTTGCAAATCGAATGGTCGGAAGTTTCCCAACGAATTTACATGACTGGACCTGCCGAGTTAGTATTTACCGGATGTGTTAGTAATTAGTCATCAGTCATCAGTCATCAGTCATCAGTCATCAGTCATTAGTCATTAGTCATCAGTCATTAGTCATCAGTCAGACTAATAACTGAGATTGTTTCAGAACGATTCCCTGCATTTTCACCCCCGATCGAAAAGGTTTGTAGTGAGGACTTTAGTCCTCAAAATCGATTTAACTCAAGTCCTCACTACAAAATTGATGTTGGTTGAGTTTGAAATTTGCAATCTCAAATCTGCAATCTCAAATCTGCAATCTCAAATCAACAATCTGCAATCTGCAATCTTCAATCTACAATTCCAAATCTAAAATCCAAAATCTAAAATCTAAAATCGAGAAGGTGTAATTCATGGGTGGAGGTATTTATCTGATTCAAGATGGCGACAGGCTGGTGGAAATGATGGAACAGCCCTACGACTCTGAAGATCAGTTACAAGACTTGCTAATCACTTATCCAAATCTGATCGCCGGCGATCGAATCGATCGGGCAACATCGCAAAAATGGCTGTTAATTTCGCGAGAGATTGCACTGGCAACTGCTGAGGAAACAGCAGCACAGTGGTCGCTGGATCATTTGTTTCTCGATCGAGATGCAATTCCGACTTTGGTGGATGTGCGACACACTCCCAATGCTAATATCCGGCAAAAAGTTTTAGGTCAGGCGATCGACTATGCTGCTAATGCAGTGGTTTATTGGCCGATCGATTCAATTATTGCTTTGTTTGAAGCTAACTGTCGCGATCGCGATCGAGATCCGGAGCAGATTTTTGAAGAGTTTTTAGGCAATGATGCCGATGAGGATCGGTTTTGGCAAAAGGTTAAAACTAATTTACAAGCTGGTAAAATCCGTCTGGTGTTTGTAGCCAACGAAATTTCCAGTGAAATGCGCCGGGTTGTAGAATTTCTCAACGAACAAATGGACCCGGTTGAAGTTTTGGCACTGGAAATTAAACAGTACATCAGCGAAGATGGTTTAAAAACTCTAGTGCCCAGATCGATCGGCCAAACTGCTGAAGCACTCCAGAAAAAATCGAGCGCAACACGCGAGAGGCGGCGTTGGGATGAATCGTCATTTTTTGCGGAAATAGCAGCTAGACGGGGTGCAGATGAGGCGCAAATCGCACGGGCTATTTATGTTTGGGCAAAAGGTCGATCGCCGGACATGGTGATTCACTGGGGTACGGGAGATACTTACGGAGGATTTGCTGCCTGCTTGCATCAAAAAGGTAAAAAGCCCTATCAATTATTTACGGTTAATATTGCTGGAAGAATGGAGATTTCTGCCGATCGTTACGGTTCGCAGCAACCGTTTAACGGGGAAGCAAAGTGGTTGGAATTGAGGAATAAGTTAAGTTCGATCGGGCTTTCTCTACCTATAGAACCGGGGGAAAGAAGGTCGCCGAGTTTGGCTTTATTTACTTTGCAAGAGGAAGCGGCACTGGAACAAGTTCTGGAAACTTTTAATTGGGTAGTTGAGGAAATTAAAAAATTATAATTAGTTCGCGATCGATCTGATATTAAATCCGGGCGATCCATCCCCCTTATTACAAGAGTCCGATCGCTCATAGAGGGGGCAAGTAACCCGGATTTCGTATAACCCGGCAGATTTCTGCAATTTCTGTTTCTTCGGGATGGTTGGCAATATAATCGATCAGCCAATGACAGCTAAGTTTCATTAAACTATCTAAATCGAGTTCTAAATTCCAGATTCTTAATGTAGCATCTTCGCTGGCAGAAACTAATGTTTTGCCGTCAGGACTGATGTTAACGTCGTTAACTCGATCGCGGTGTCCTTCAAAAGTCGCGATTTCCCTACCATCTGCTACATTCCACAGTTTAATTGTAAAATCGGAACTTGCCGATGCTAAAGTTTGACCGTCGCGACTGAAACTGATATTATTTACCCAAGTTCCGTGTCCTTTAATTGTTTGGATTTCGATGCCGGTTTCGAGATTCCACAATTTAATCGTACTGTCATCGCAAGCAGACGCTAAAATTTTGCCGTCGGGACTGAAACGCAGGCTGGTAATGCGGCTGTTATGCGCTTTTTGAATTGTTTTGGGAACAGATTCTAAATTGTCGATATTCCAAAAAATTATTGCGCGATCGTTCCCCGCTGATGCTAATGTTTTGCCGTCGGGACTGAATCTAATACTCCTCACTCTTTCACGATGTCCTTTGAGAGTTTCGATCTCAATTCCGGTTTCTAGATTCCACAATTTAACAGTTCGATCGGTGGCTGATGAGGCTAAAATTTTGCCGTCTGGACTGAAATGAACGCTGTCAATACCGCCTTGATGTCCTACCAGAGTTTTGATTTGCCTGCCGCTTTTTGCCTGCCACAATTTAATAGTTCCATCGCCCGCAGCCGATGCTAAAATTTGACCGTCGCGACTGAAATCGATGCTGGTAACAGCACCTCGATGTCCGCGCAAAGTTTTGATTTTTCTGCCATTTTGAGCGTTCCAAAATTTAACAGTGCCATCCTTACCGCCGGAAACAATGGTTTTGCCATCGGGATCGAAAATCACACTAAAAACCTTGCCGCGGTGGCTTTCGAGGACTTTCGGTTCGATGCCGGCGAGATCCCAAATTCTGACAGTACGATCGGTCCCTGCCGTGGCTAAAATGCGGCCGTCGGGACTGAAACTGAGGCTGGAAACCCTGCCGTTGTGTCCTTTGAGAGTTTGCGGTTCGATGTTTCCTAATTGCTCTAAATTCCACACTTTGACGGTGCCATCTTCGCCAGTGGTAGCAAGGGTGCGAATGTGACTGTTTCTGGGACTGAATTTGACATTCCAAACCACTCGGTTCTGGGCGGGCAGGGTTTTTAGGAGAGTGCGTTTTTCGGCATCCCACAGCTTGACGAAGCCGTTTTCGTCACTGGATGCGATCGTTTTGCCATCGTCAGAAAAACTGACACTTCTGACAGCGTTGGTATGGCCTGTAAGCGTGGCAATTTCGGTTCCGTCTGCAGGATTCCAGAGTTTGACAGTGCGATCGCTTCC
>JBOFTL010000627.1:0-2388 GCA_051652045.1 Microcoleus sp.
ACTAATGTCGGCTGTTTAATTTTTCGCAACTGGTTTTCGCCAACATCGAACGATCGCACTAACGCCAATCTCCACACAGATGTTGTTTGAGGTACTGCTTTCATCGCTTCTAACAAAGCACGCCTATCTTCCTCGGCAATCTTGCCTAAAGAGGCTAAAACTGGCAGCAAACCCAAAACAGATAGCGGATACAAATTAGCCGGCAACCATTGAGTTAAATAGGAACCCCATTGTACCCACGGCTGCTGTCGAAATGAAGATGCTGGATTGACTAAAATCAGTCGATCGCACACTTCAGGATCTGCTAAAATTACTTTCATTGCCAAGCAACCCCCAAAAGATTCGCCGCACAAATAAACTGGCTTTTGCTTGTCTTTTCCTGCTTGTTTGAGGGCTTTAATCAGAGCAATTGTTTCGCTAACTAATACATCCCAACTTGCCATGTCGTCGGCGGGTATCGCCAAGCAGCGAATGTCGAAATCATCAGCTAATTTAGGAATTTGCGATCGTAGCAGCAATCCGCCTCCATCCATACCTGGTAAAAATATAAATAACGGGCGATCGGGTTTCGGCGGTTTTGGTGTTAACAAACGCAGCTTGTTGTGAGAATTTGGCATGAATTTAAATCGCAAATTAAATTGATGATGTCCGAGAAATGGGAAAGAGGAAGAGGGGGAGATTGGGAAATTTTAGATTTTAGATTTTAGATTTTAGATTGTGAGATTGGAAGCATTACCAATTACCAAAAGTCAATTATCAATCTGTTTGTTATTAACTGTCAACTGTCAACTGTCAATTGTCAACTGTTAACTATCAGGGCGGGTATTCTTGGCACCGCCCCTACCAACTATCAACTATCAACTATCAACTCTCAACTCTCAACTCTCAAATTTAAATACATCCCCGTTGAAGTAGTAGCGCAATTTCTCCCTGACAGTGTGCTGTGAGTTCGGCAACAACAGCTTTGGCTTGTTTGCCTCGATATTGCTGCTGGTGGTGAGGAGTAATCCAATAGGGACGCCCGATTAAAACATTAACTCTCTGATACACGATGAGAGGATGCCATCCGGATCGATCGAACAGCGGTTCTGAGGGATCGAACAAACTCAATAATTTTAGCGGTATACCCGATCGTACCGATGTTTCGTCAAAAGATGCGATCGCCACCGGCAAAACTGTCAAATCCCGCACTGGGGCACGCAAAGCTAAATGAGCAAATCCTCGCTGAAATTTCCCCACAGTATTCGGACTGGTAAACTTGACCATCGGTTCGGCACCTTCTGGGAATACCCCCACCATTTCTCCACTTTGCAGTAGGGCTGTTGCTTGCGATAAAAAATGCTGCTGGCGGTACTCGGGTTGTTCTAAAGGAAAAGCCCCGAAAGTAGTAACGACTTCCCGGATTACGGGAACTTGACCCATGTAGTGATGGCAAGCAAAGCGGATTTGACGGCATAAGGCCGCCGTCAGCAATACTGGATCGAGGAAACTGCGGTGATTGCTGACTACCAAAACCGGGCCCTGTTGGGGAATTCGGTCTTCGCGGTGTAAAAACATCTGCGTTCCCAAACCGGCTAGGAAACTGCGCGCGATCGGCAATGTAAGATGTGAAGGCATGGGCGAAAAGACAAGGGAACGCGATCGGGATGGATTCGATCTTCATGCAGGTTAACATTTCTTTACTAGATTTAGTGTCAGCCAAAAAGTAGAAATCTTCACCTGTACTTAAAGCACGCGCTTTGGCCGGAAGGCAGAAGCGAACCATCTCTCAAGTCTTCTGGCAACTGCGACTTCTATAAAAAAGTTTAAAATTCGTTGCAAACCGATCGAACACAGCTAAAATTATAAATTTAAAGCAGCGATCGACGCGCTGTCAGAGAATTTTTGCACGCATCCTAATAGCAACCTCGCGAGGCATCAAATGGATAACCTTCAAAACTATCGCCTTAAGTGTACGCTAACCTTCGGTGACATTTACGGTCAAATCATTGTCTGGTTGATTGTCATTTTCTTGAGTCTGGCATCGGCACTAGCCTTGTGGAGTAGTGTCCGCCAAATTTACGCTTTAGCTACAGTCGGTCTGATTTTGGTTCTGTCTTTACCGTTCTTACTGTTTGCCTTCGTGACAACTCTCCTCAACAATATCGAAGTAATTGCGATCGATCCGACCACCGAATCGCAACCCTCTGCTAGTGGCAACTTGCCAGCTACTAATCGAGCCGAAGTCCTCGGTTAGTTCGATCGAATTCAGCTAAGATCTTGAATCATTATTCTTAACAGTCTGTAGGGGCGGGTTCGCCAAAGACCTTAAGGGTTGCAAACAGATTAAATAAACCCGCCCCACCCCACGAATCACCCCCAAACCCCCCATATTGACAGGCGTGCAAG
>JBOFTL010000628.1:0-5027 GCA_051652045.1 Microcoleus sp.
CTACAATTATCGCTCCTAATGGCGAAAAAATTGGCACTGCAAACAACACAACTCCCTGGGAAGGTCAACTGCCAAGCAGTGGCGATTATACTATTGAAATTTCGGGAGAGAGTCAAGCAAACTACGGTGTTAAAATAGAGGTGAAATAGCTAGAGGAGTAAAAGTATTCAAATTTAAGTCGCGTTCGAAGTATTCATCTCAAATCCGAATTTCTGACCCTTTTTATTCTAGCGCGAGCTTTCTCACTCCCGATCGAAGCAGGCAGACTTTGTTCGATCGCGAGCGGTTTCAACCGACAAATAATAAGAATAATAAAGGAGATAGATAACCAGGATTTGGTATGATACCTTGTTCGACTGTCAACTCTCCACTATTACCAATTACCCATTACCCATTACCAATTACCCATTACCAACTACCAATGATCGCACAAGTATCTGAAAGCATCTACGAAGCCAAAACTCAAGAAATTGCCAAACAAATTTTGCAGGCAACTCAAGAGAAAAAACGCTCTTTTTTCGGTCAACTGCAAGACCAAATGCGCTGGGATGATAAACTCATGGATTGGGCGATGGCCAGCCCCGGATTGCGCGTGCAGTTGTTTCGCTTTATTGACTGTTTGCCCGCCCTCCGCAGCAGGCCGGAAATTGCCCGCCACTTGCAAGAATACCTGACTGCCGAAGAGGTAGAATTGCCGGAAGCATTGAAAAAATTACTCAATTTTGCTAACCCCGATTCCATGCCCGGTCAATTAGCTGCCACGACGGTTGCACCTGCTGTAGAAACTTTAGCGCACAAGTATATTTCTGGCGAAAATATCAAGCAGGTAATTAAAACTTTAGAACGGCTGCGTAAAGATAAAATGGCTTTTACAGTCGATTTATTGGGAGAAGCTGTAATTACGGAAACTGAAGCGCAAAAATATCTCGATCGCTATTTGGAATTGATGGCAGAATTGAGCATTGCTGCTAAAAATTGGCCGTTGGTAGAAGCCATTGATAAAGCTGACGGGGAAAGTCTGCCGCGAGTGCAAGTTTCTGTAAAATTAACGGCTTTTTACTCTCAATTCGATCCGCTGGATGCTAAAGGTAGCGAAGCCAAAGTGAGCGATCGCATTCGCATTTTATTGCGCAAAGCAAAAGAGTTGGGCGCGGCCGTTCACTTCGACATGGAACAGTATGTTTATAAGAGTTTGACTCTCAGCATTCTCAAAGATTTGCTGTTAGAAGATGAGTTTAAAACTCGCACCGATATCGGCATTACATTGCAAGCCTATTTGCGCGACAGCAAACAAGATTTGCAAGACTTAATTGCTTGGGCAAAACAGCGCGGCAATCCCGTAACAGTGCGTTTGGTAAAAGGCGCGTACTGGGATCAAGAAACCATCAAAGCCATGCAAAAAGATTGGCCGCAACCAGTCTACAACGATAAAGCAGCTACCGACGCCAATTTTGAAGCAATGACCCAGTTGCTGCTAGAAAATCACGAATGTTTGTATGCAGCAATTGGCAGCCATAACGTGCGATCGCAAGCCAGGGCGATCGCGATTGCCGAAATTCTCAAAATCCCGCGCCGCCGCTTTGAAATGCAGGTATTGTACGGCATGGGCGACAAATTAGCTAAGCTGTTGGTCGATCGAGGATATCGCGTTCGAGTCTACTGTCCCTACGGCGATTTGTTACCGGGAATGGCTTATTTAATCCGCCGTTTGTTGGAGAATACAGCTAACAGTTCCTTCGTGCGCCAAAGTTCCGAAGAAATCCCGATCGAACAGTTACTAGCCGCTCCAGTTGTTAGTGGCAATGACAAACTCGAATACCAGCGAGTATTTCTCAATGTCGCCGATACCGACTATGCCGATACCGAGTTGCAAAATCGAGCCGCAGCAGGCATCAAATTGGTGCGCGACTCTTTAGGAAAAACCTACTTTCCCCTAATTAATGGCGAATATCAAAATACCGAAACCACAGTCAATTCTCTCAATCCTTCCAAACCAGAAGAAATAGTTGGCAAAATCGGATTGCTGTCAGAATCGCAGGCTAAAAGTGCGATCGAAGCAGCTAAAGCAGCCTTTACCGGCTGGCGGAAAACCCCCGCCCGCCAGCGCGCCGGTGTCCTCCGCAAAGCAGCGGAATTGATGGAACAAAGGCGGCACGAACTGTCAGCATGGATGGTATTTGAAGTCGGGAAACCTCTCAGAGAAGGCGATGCAGAAGTTTCTGAAGCGATCGATTTTTGTCGCTATTACGCCGACGAAATGGAACGGTTGGAACAAGGCAAAAATTACGATGTAGCCGGAGAAACCAACCGCTACAGCTATCAACCGCGCGGCATTTCTTTAATTATTTCTCCTTGGAATTTCCCCCTAGCAATTCCAGTGGGTATGACAGTAGCCTCGCTAGTTGCAGGCAATTGCACTTTACTCAAACCCGCCGAAGTTTCCTCAGTAATTGCTGCCAAAATTGCCGAAATTTTGCTCGAAGCTGGAATTCCCAAAGGCGTATTTCAATACGTCCCTTGCAAAGGTTCCACCGTCGGTGCTTACATGGTGAAACATCCCGACGTTCACATGATTACCTTCACCGGTTCCCAAGAAGTTGGGTGCAAAATTTATGCCGACGCGGCGATTTTACAGCCCGGACAAAAACACTTGAAACGAGTAATTGCGGAAATGGGCGGCAAGAATGCAATTATTGTCGATGAAAGTGCGGATTTAGACCAAGCTGTAGCGGGCGTAGTTTATTCCGCCTTCGGATACAGCGGTCAAAAATGTTCCGCTTGTTCGCGAGTAATTGTAGTAGAATCGGTCTGCGATAATTTTGTCGAAAGATTGGTAGAAGCGGCTCGATCGCTCAACATCGGTCCTGCAGAAAATCCCGGCACTCAAGTCGGTCCAGTCATCGACGCCAACGCTCAATCTCGCATCCGCGAATACATCGAAAAAGGTCGCGCTGAAGGTAAAATAGCCTTAGAAATGCCGGCCCCGGAAACAGGGTATTTTGTCGGGCCAGTCATCGTTACCGAAGTAGCGCCGACAGCAACTCTCGCCCAAGAAGAAATTTTTGGTCCGGTTTTGTCGGTAATTCGGGCGAAGAATTTTAGCGAAGCTTTAGAGATTGCTAACAATACAAATTTTGCATTAACCGGCGGATTGTATTCTCGCACTCCTTCGCACATCGATCGCGCCGCATCCGATTTTGAAGTCGGAAATCTGTATATCAATCGCGGCACTACAGGTGCAATTGTGTCGCGCCAACCTTTCGGAGGATTCAAACTTTCTGGAGTTGGTTCTAAAGCTGGTGGTCCCGATTATTTGTTGCAATTTCTCGAACCGAGAACCATCACGGAAAATATTCAGCGACAGGGTTTTGCCCCGATCGAAGGAATAGACGATTAAGCAGCAGGAAGCAGGAAGAATACCTATAGAACCCATTTGAGTTCTTTGAGGCAGCAAGCCTTTCTCTAGTCATCCCATCAAACAAAAATTAACGTTCATGTGGTGTAGGGATGAAGATTTAGAGGCGACAATCTCTCATCAAAACCCGATATTTTGATGTCCAAATGCTTCATCGGAGGCAGAGTCGGCGATTTCCAAGATGTCAAATGGGTTCTATACATCAAGCTGTTTAGTTAATCCTTCTTTGCTTCGCTGCAAAAACTTCAGTTTTCTAGTTCGTCTTAAGGACTTTAATTCTCTTTCAGCCAAACTAACTAAAGTTCTTACGGCGAACCAGGAGTCAAAAAAATCGCAATTCTGGGGAACTCAAAAACTCATGAATCAAGTGACAAAAAGACCTCAAGTTCAAAAAATTCTTGAAATAATAGAATTTTTATCTTTAGAAGATCGAGCCATGCTGATAAATATTCTGCAAAATCGCCTCCGCCAACAGCGACGCGAGAAATTAGCAAAAGAAATAACAGAAGTACGTCAAGAGTATGCTGATGGCAATTTTAAATTTGGGTCAATCGCAGATTTTATTGCGGAGTTGGACGAGTAATGAAAGTTTATTGGACTCCCAAATCTATCGGTACTTTCAAACAATTAGTTAGGCAAAATAATCAACTTTGTTGTTTAGTTAAAGCCATGCTAGAAACTTTGTCGGAAGATTTCTCGCATCCCAGCTTGCAAACTCACAAAATGAGCGGAGATTTATCTGGTGTTTGGTCTTGTTCGAGAGACTATAATTATTACATTTTTTTTGAGTTTGTGACCGATGCAGAGAACAGTGAAAAAGCAGCTATTCTTTTGCTAACAATGGGAACTTTTGATGAAATATACAGTTGAATTTGCGTAGGTATCAAAATAAATGGAAATTTCTAAAAATAACAACCCCATGACACATTCTCATGGAGTAGTGGCGAAGGGCTGGCAATTTTTTCTAGTTGTTTTATTAATAATTGGCATATTTTTTCGTTTCGCAAACCTCGGACATAAAGTCTACTGGATAGATGAAGCTTACACTTCCATGCGGATATCTGGTCATACGGAATCTGAATTTATTCAACAAGTAGTTGACGGACAAATTCGAGACATTCAATATTTACAAAAATACCAGCGGATTAACTCAGAAAAAAGTGTCGTCGATACTGTAAAAGGATTGGCAACAGAAGAACCTCAACTCGCGCCGCTGTATTTTGTTGCAACGAGATTTTGGGTGCAGTTGTTCGGCGATTCAGTAGCTGTAACTAGAAGTATGTCCGCAGTTTTTAGCCTGCTGGCATTGCCTTGTATGTATTGGCTGTGCTGGGAATTATTTGATTCTTCCCTAACAGCTTGGTTGGCGGTTTCATTACTAGCTGTATCGCCTTTTCAAATAGTTTACTCCCAAGAAGCTCGACCTTACAGTTTGTTTGTCTTAGTAATTTTACTCTCAAGTGCTGCTTTGCTGCGGGGAATGCGCCTCAAAACTCGCGGCAGTTGGGCAATCTATGCGACAACAGTAGCTGTAGGATTTTATTCTCACCTATTATTTGCATTGGTGGCTTTAGGACATGGAATCTATGTAGCACTGTCTGAAAAATTGCGG
>JBOFTL010000629.1:0-5042 GCA_051652045.1 Microcoleus sp.
GACAAGAACGATCAGCTTGATGTTTTTATTAGTTTGCGGCAATATTTTACTCTGTTTTTGATTGCGGCTTGCTTGCTTGCCCCAGCTCAAGTTGGTACCGCTGCCTATGGACTGCATTCAATTGTCACAGAACAAGGCACCGCATTACAAAAACAACTTGCTAGCATTGGGGGAGATCCTCAGCTATCTATGGCTGAAATACAAGCGGCCAAAGATTTTGCCGCGAATGGGCTTAAGTTTTGTGACACTTACCCAACGCTGGAACAACAAACTGAATGCAGGGAGGAGCTTGGTAAGACAATTGCTGACACGGAAGGGTCAAGCAATTTTTCAAGTGATGCAATCAAGAATATTGCGAACCTTATTGGGGATGCTTCACTTCTGGCCCTTGGCCCTGGCGGGGTAGCGATCAAGGGGGCCATAAATGCGGGGGCGGGGGATTTCACAAGCGCGGTTGGCAATTTTGCCAACACACTTGGAGAAACCGCGATCCTCACTCTGCTAATCCCTTTGTTGCTTCTAATCGGTACTTCGTTCTTGGTCATTCTAGATATTGGCCAGCTAACGGCTACCGTGCTACTCCCGTTCATCCTCCTGTTAGCGTTATATGACCCTGGCAAGGTCCTGCAATGGGGCAAATCGTTTATGAGTTGGGCGCTAATTTCGTTCAGCTATAAGGTGATCGTGACTAGCGTTGGCTTTGTTATGATGCAAGGCAATGTTGCTCAGACGGGCCTTTATGCCGTTTTGGTTGGCCTTTTTGCGCCATGGGCGGCTTACCAAGTAGTGTCAGGGTCATCTTTAGGTATCATGAATGCAGCGAGTTCTATTGGGCGATCAATTGTCGGGAGGATCTGATGCCTGTTATTCGAGTTTATGTTTCCCCAATCGTCTACATTCTGCCTGCGATTGGGGTTTTGACGATAATCTTTGGGCTCCTTAATGGGGCTTTGATTCAGTCCGATTTGGGGCGATTACAAAAGTCAGGCTACTGTAGTACGGAGGCGACATGCAAAGAATTAAATTACCTCACAAAGTACGGAACAATAACAGCAAAGGGGCGAGAGGCCATTCAGTAGAAGAAATCCAAGAGGCGCTAGATACGCCACCCCCACCCCCAATCAACTGGAAAGCGCGATCGCTAAAAGCATTACCTTGGTGTGTGCTTTTTTTTGTGCTATTCAGCATCAATGGGCGAATGGCCAAAATGGAGGCTCGCTATAAGGGCGATATTCCGGTGCTGGTCCATGTTGGAGCTGATGCAAAGCCCATCATGGCTATCGAGGCAAAGGAGGGGCCACTCAATGACAAAAACGTTCAATCATTCTTGGCTGAGTGTGTCCCGTTGATTAATCAAGCATCCTCTAAATTGCCCGTTGAGGCGGGTGGGGGAAAAGATAAAGGGTTTCCGGTTGGCAATAATTTAGTTGTCCCCACGGCCCTGGAAATGGCCCGTTCGTGTTTAGCACCTCATATCCAAGAGGGCTATTTACAGGCAAAGGCTCAGTTGCTTGAGAAAGCACAAATCTGGAAAGGGGGAGAACAGGCTTTAGTTGCGGTGACAGTGGGTAGTGTTTCAAAGACCGACTCTCCTAACCTGCGAGAGGTGATTGTCACGGGCCAACTGGTAACGCAAAAACCTGATGGCTCTGCAACCGCAGAACAATGGGCTCGAACTTTTATCGTTGGGCCTGTTCAAAAACCAAAGTATATTCTCACGCAAAATGCAATCCAGGAAAAATACAATTTTTTCCGGTCTAGACATCTCGAAATTATTAATATCAAAGACGCTAAAGAGGTATTACCATAGTGTTCAGTGTCAGAGAAAAACGAGAGATTGCAGAACGTGTCCAAGAAATACTTAGGGCAACAAATCATCCTGAGTTACCTGAAGGTGAAATAAGCTTTTCCCTGCATGTTGATGGCGCGGAATCTTGGTCTTATGCATATATTCGGAACAATGGAGCAGTTGATTCTCCTGGTGTAAATCCTTGGAATGAAGCGCAAGATACAAATCAATACAGAGGTAATATAAATGGCTAACGAAGATTTATCCCAGTACTTAGACCAGCCCACCGAGGCTGATGATTTTCCTGAAGAAGACTATAAATCTCCTGAACAAGAGATTGAAGATGCTGCCGCTCCTCGAACAGGGCTTAGAAACCCCTATGTAAAGGTCGGGCTTTGGGGGGGAGGCGTTATGGTTGCATTGTTTACTGTAACCTCATTGTTTGGTGGCGGGGCCACTCAAACCGCTAAAGATACCGAAAAAGATAAGAGAATTGCTGCACTAGAGAAAAAACTGAACCAATCGTCCGCTAAAGAGCAATTGGCGATCGCTGAACGTCAAGGCAATAAATATACGTCAACCCTTAAGCCGCCTGATGATCCTAAGGCCAAGGCTAAAGCCGATCATGCTGCCAAAATTGCCGCAGCTAAGGCCAAGGCCGCTGAAGACTTGGCCCGTCAGCAGCAGTTGAATGCTCGCAGCTATCAGGCCCCACCTCGATATGTCTCCGAGGTACCTACCCCTCGGCCAAAACCAGTCGCAACGCCCGTATCTAATGGCCCAATGATTCCAAAGGCTGTTTTCTCGCCGCCCAAACAGGATAATTCGGAAATCCTGGCTATGCGGAAACAGCTTGCAGACATGCAGGCTAAGCTAATTAGGCAATCTCAGCCGCCTGTCGATGTGGTTGCGGATGAGCCAGAAGATACCGATTATCAGCCTGTTGCTTATATGCCTGCCATCGATGGCGGGGCTGAAGAAACCGCGCTGATGATGGGCTCCCCGCCTGTTACGATTCCGGCTGGCCTTGAGGTCGAAGCCCGTCTCGATATGGGTATCGTTGCCTCGGCAAAAGGTCGTGCGATCGCCACTCTATCAGAACCCATCAAAGATGCTTCGGGCAAAGTGCTGATTCCTAAGGGGTCTAAGCTGTTAGGCGTCGCAACATCGTCGGATGGTGGCACCGTGGATATTAGCTTAGAGAAGGCCATTGTCAATGGGCAAGCGGTTACACTGCCTGGGTCTGCCTCTATTGCCGTGCTGAGAGATAACAACGATCCGTTGATCGCTAAGTCCTATGGCGGCGGGGGTAGTAAATTCTGGGGAAGTTTTGCCAGTGCTGCATTAGGGGGTATCTCGAATGGGGTGAATCAATTAATTTCACCTGATACAAGCACCACTATCGGCAACGGGTTTAGTCAGACAACTAGTACCTCTTCCGGTCGAACGCTCGGCAATGCTGGTCTAGCTGCTTTAGGCGGTGTGTCGAATGGCCTTAGTACAAGTCTTCAATCCAGCATTCAGCAGGGTATCGCACGAACCAATTCTGGCAAGGTGACGGGCATTAGAGCAGGTACTAAGCTTAAGCTGGTATTCCTGAATCCCACTGATATTGTGATTCCTGGCTTTGCGCCAAATGTTGAAAAATTACCTTTAGGGTAATTGATCTAATTGATGATATTTGCAAGGCACTAGAAAAACAGGAGCATTCCAATGAGTGACACAAATAACGAACCATGCAAAACACCAAAACAAGCTGGTATGAACTACTTAAAAAGGTAATGGAAGCGCATGATGATTCCTTTGAAGATCGTGTTTGTACATTGACTGAAGATGAGCTAAGGGCTGAATTCGATGCAGGATGGTTTGGAGTTGATGAATCCGCACCATTTGTTGCATGGGGGCGAAATCATGTATATTTCCCGATTAGGTACGACGGGAAAGCATCCATTGGTTTTGCCCCTAGGAATCCATCATATTCAGCTACAGGTGAACTCTTGACAAAACCAATGGAACATCAAGGGGGCGGATAGCCAAAGTGAAACATCGTTCAATCATTGCGATCGCTCTAATCGGGGCGATCGCTTTTTCTTCGGTAGCCCATGCTAAACCGAAGCCCAAAAAACTGAAGCCGCCAAAACCTGCACCAACATTAGTCCGGGCAACGCCGATCAATGACTATGCCAATGCTGGCTTAGAAATTGCCATTATTCGGGGCTGGGTCAAACGCGATGGTCCGTTTGCGGTTCGCCTGCGTATGGCGATCGCTGAATTACGAACCTCGGATATCTCTCAGGCCGCGCTAAAAACAGGTGTCAAGGTCGAATGGCTAAGCCGCCTGATCAATGTGGGGATGGCCCCTACCAATGTCGCGGCAACGCCAGAATCTCAGAAAACAGAAGTAACGGAGTATGCGATCGATGACGAAGATTTCTGAAGACACAGAAAAACGTGAGTATAGAACGAGTGACTTTTTTGAGCTATTTCGAGGCTATCGAGTTCCGCAGAAAACGTCAGAAATTTTGAATTATGTCTTGCTAGGGTTGTTTGGGGTCGGAATTGTCGGCTCTATCATTAAGTTACTAATGGGGTGATAACGTGCTCTACAAAGCCTATTTGAGGGCAGCGGTTCAGCTAACCGCTGCTTTTTTATGCATTCAGCCTGCCGATGCTTTCTTAAATTTCACCTCTCCTGCCCGCGTTGGACTTAGAGATAAGATATCTCCAGATACTAACTGCCCCTACCCAAAAGACCAATGGCTTACGGGTTCTGTCCTGCGCAAGGGAGGAAAGAATGTTAATTCTCCGGTTGCACCCAAAGGGAAATGCACTCATTTTGAGATGACCGATATGGTTCCTTCTGAAATTCCCCTATCTGCCGTAAAGGGGGTATCAGTTGAGGGGCTTCGGTGGCAATTGGGGACAGAAAATCTTGTCCCTGGTGGCTTTACTCCAGTAGGGACACCAACAGGTTTAGAACCGACAGGCCGAATGGTCTTTAATCCAGGTGTTGATAATCGGGCAGAATTTAAGGTCGTGGTAGTCGATGTTGATGAAACAACCAGCATCGTTACAGTTGAGCTATTCTATCGCGCTTGTGTTGAAAAACCGTTCTCTAATAGATGGCTCGCTTGTTCTCCTTTTATTTTCCCATCAGGCATTACCATCCCCCTCCCAGAGGGGGCAATACTGCCCGTTGATATTACAAAGGGGCAATTCCCTAAAAGACCCGATTCTGTAAGGGATGCGATCA
>JBOFTL010000630.1:0-2724 GCA_051652045.1 Microcoleus sp.
GTCACCTTTATAGGGCAAACCAGCCGCTATGATGATTTGCTCAGGCGATCGCACTTGAATTTGCCGCCATTGATGCAGCAGGAAATCGCCTACATCATTGGATAATCCTTCGCAATTTAACTGCAAGAATTCACCAATCGACGCGCCTACCTTGAATAAAGATGTGCGTCCAATATGCGGTAGCGCGGCACCGGAGCCACCAGCCTTGATAGGGGACTTGACAGCATTCTTGATTCCTTGGCGATCCGAGAAATAGGCTTGCACTAAAGCTTGGGCTGCCATCTGATCGGTACTGCACTCTTTACACTTAGGATTCCACGCCACAGCATTTTCGTCAGCAAACGCAAGATAACGCGCAGTCGTTGTGCCACAGTCATCCGCTGCCTCAAACTGCTGCTGTAGCCAACATTCAGGTGAGTAGAGACTCCAGTTGTAGTCAGTTAATGGATTGTCTTTGATATGCAAACCGCACAGCATACGCTGAATGGCTGACCAAAGAAACGGGTTGGCGTCTATGCCATAGATGTGGTCTCGATGGCTGAACAATGCAGCGACAGAGACTAGGGTTGTGGGCGATCGCTTGGTTTCTTTGACTGGAATCCAGCGATCGGTTAAGAGATTGAAGTTTTTGTTCATGTACAAATCCTAGGCGAAAAATATTTTTTCGTCAAGTATTGCATTCATAGTTAACTCTGTGTTAGTTTTGTGGAGTCAAAGGCGGCTGAGGTTTCAAATGACGGATCGTGTTCAATATTTAACGGTTTCGCTTCAAGGCGAATACAGAGATGACGATGGTCACTGACCCCCGACTAAAGTACGGGGGCTTGCAAGAAGTCAGTCTTGCGTAGTAGTGACTAGCTCATGAGCCTGAATAAGTCATGTAGGTCTGGGCATTTCCCTAACTCGGACACTCTACAAGTCTTCTGACTGAAGACGCGGCGTAAAGGCCGGAAATGCTTATTTAGGTGAGCGTAGGGACTTACAACTTGTAAAAGGATTATATCTTTAATGCAAATTCGCGTACCTGTTCAAAATCCAGATGGCACTCCAGCGATGCCTACTAAACCAAGTCGTGCTCGTCGTATGGTTCGGGATGGTATTGCAACCGGACACTGGAATGATTCAGGTGTTTACTACATCAAGCTCATTGCAGAGCCTTCAGGTCGGGAAACACAGCCTATTCATTTAGGTTGCGACCCTGGCAAATCATTTACTGGTATTGGCATTCAATCCAAAAATGCAACCTTATATAAAGCTCACCTTGTTCTGCCATTCCAACGAATCAAAGAACGATTAGGTGCTGCTGTTATCAAAAAAAGGTAAGGTCATCAAGAATGTGCGGGGCCGTGCTTTGCAGCGTCGTGTCAGGCGTGGTAGACGCATTAACCGAACTATTCCTTTTGCCGAACGTGCTCATCGTCAAAAACGATTTAGCAATCGTAGACGGTCTAAATTGCCGCCTTCTATCAAGGCTTCTAGGATGATGGAGATTCGGGTTATCACTGAATTATCCAAAATCTATCCGCTCACTTCGATTGTTTACGAAGTCGTAAAAGCAGATGTAGATCTTACTTCAGGACGTAAAGGCGCAAAGTCAGGTAAAGGATTTAGTCCCGTTATGGCTGCTCAATACTGGGCAATGGAGCAACTTAGCTTAATTGCACCTGTTATTAAACGACTTGGCTGGCAAAAAGACGGCAATGGAACAAGTCAGATTCGAACGCATTTAGGACTGATTAAGACCAAAGATAAAGCGGCTCAAAGTCCAGAAAGTCATGCTGTTGATGGTATTGCATTAGCGGCTAGTCAATTCATTCAGTATCAATCTTTTGCTAATGGCAAAGAGCATGGACATGAATGGATCGGTGAAGTGGAAATAACGCCTAGTGAATTTCGCGTAATCACAAGACCTGAGTATTTTAGGAGAGCATTGCATTTTGATAATGCGGCAAAAGGTGGAAAACGAAAACGTAAAGGAGGAACTGTCACGCCTTTTGGTTTGCGTTGTGGCGATAAAGTCCAGGTAAAAACAAAGGGGGAAATTATGACAGGATGGGTCGGTGGATATACCGAAACCGAGAAAGCAAAGAAAGTCTCTGTTTACGATGTGAATTGGCATCGACTAGGGCAGTACAGCTTAAAGCAAACGCAATTAATTAGACGGAGTAACAAACTATGTGTAGTCTGACGGGGGCTAAAGCCCCACGAGTCGTTTTTCCTCCCTGCTCTAAAGAGACAGGGATTCCAAACGTACCGAGTTCTTTCCTTGAGTGCGATCAATGACCACTAAAAACCAAGAATACGCATACCGCGACTGCATGACGATCGCCATCAAAGGCGCGGCAGAGATTCCAATCATCTACGGTCGTCCTAATGTCGTCACAGAGGATGAAGTGATAGAGCTGAGCTACCCTCGTAGCCAACCGCCAAAAGGTAATGATTCTCGACTTCAGTATTACTGGAACGAGATTGAGCGCATTGATCCGCGTAGGCGCAAGAAACGCCTGCACCATATCTTTAGCTTGGATCGGTTGGCACGGCGTAAAGAGCAAGAAAAGGTCAACTACCAGATAGAGCAGTTGGGCATGGACGATCTCGTAATTACCAGCGAAATTGAGCAAGATGTCGATTTGGTTTACAAAATTGGCAATCAAGTTTTCTTGAGTCGAGACGAGATTGTTAATTATATCAAGTGGTTAAAAGCTGACTTCCTAGTTGCCGAAT
>JBOFTL010000631.1:0-3335 GCA_051652045.1 Microcoleus sp.
CACTACGAACCTACTAACCCACCTCAAAGACCCATCGCGAAATGTGGAGAATATCACCAACGGGGACAAAACCAGCACGACTGTAGATACGAGCTTCCTCATCATGTCCAGGCGTCAGAAAAGCCACAGAAACGCCCGCTGCAAAAGCCTCCTGCAGCAACCGCGCCGTAAGGGCCCCGGCAATGCCCCGGCGGCGGAAGGCCACGCGCACCCCAATTCCGGCAATCTCAGTTGTCATATTTCCCGGCACTGTTAACTGGCCCGCCCCCGCAGGTTCTCCCGTTGCTGCATCGCGCGCCAAAACTGCAATCCCACCCATTGTCAAACTCTCCCGCAGTCGTTCCACATCCTCGAAATTGGGCGGCAAAGCGCCGTAAGCCTCGTGTTGGACGGTGACAGTATCCCGGAGCTCGCTGTCAGAAGTTGGCACGACGAGCTCGATACCCTCCGGCAAAGGCATGGTTTTTTCCGCGCCGGGACTGCACACCATCAGCGGAAAACGACCTTCGACGGTGAATCCAGCAGCGGCTAATGCGGGTTCTACTAGCGGTGCCAGTTGCGCGACGTACTCCAGCCTGGGCCGCAGCCCGCGCCCTTCATAGGCTGAAATTAGGGCTGCTACATCGGCGGGAGACGGTGTGGCGTTGTTGTCGGGAATGGCGTAGTTGAGAAAAGGATTATCGCTGCTGTGGCTGAAGGTAGCGAAGAATGGGCCGATTTGTGCGGTATCGCGTTGGCTGTTGGCGGCAAACCGCAGATATGATTGAATGTGAGATTCCATGTAAAAAAATTAGTTAAGGTAGTTTGTAACTGCTCGATCGCGTGATTAATTCATTTTTATAAGGACTAAAGTCCTGGCTACAAACTTAATAGTTAAAAAAACTTGGTTAAGGTAGTTTATAGCCGCTCGATCGCACGATTAATTCTCCTTGACTTGGGTTGCGAGTGAAGATAAAAGCTCCTTCTTCGGTTTCGCCACTTGACAAAAAGTCAATTTCCCGATCGCCCGATTCTACTACTTCGCCGTTGACGCGCAATTCGGCAATAACTTGCACTGATTCTGCCGTTTCGCCACCCGTGTTAGTAACTGTAAATGGTACGTAAAATTGCCCTTGAACTTCGCGAATTGGTTCGCTGCGAGTGACAGAAATAATTGGAGGTTCCTGTTTTTTAGTCAGCCAGTTGTAGAAGACTAATCCGATTACGGCAGCGAGGATCGAGGAGGCGATCGCAAATGTCACCCATTCGGCCGGAGTTCGTTTTTGTTGCTGTTCGTTATTATTGTCTGCTTTACTTTCTGTATTGCTTTCTGTTGTGCTGTCTGTCATACCGCCAATCTTCCCGCCGCGCCACCAATAGTCGCAGGCAATCCTAATACTAGCGTATAGTTCAACCAAATCGATCGCGGATCGCTAAAGCTGAGTTTGTGGAAGAAAAACAGCATCAATACAGACGCAGCCAGGGAAACTAAATAAGCCATTATTGTTTCGCTGAGGGGACGCTGAAAAATACCTTGCTGCTGGTGGCGTTTTGCTTGATAAGTAAACCCTGCTGCAAATACAATACAGTAGGAAATTAGCAGGGAAGCTGCGATAATTGCCAACTGCCAAGGTGGCGAAATAGCTGCGGCTAGCATAGGAACTTCGTCAGTC
The DNA here is from genome assembly GCA_051652045.1 of Microcoleus sp. Classification (GTDB taxonomy): domain Bacteria; phylum Cyanobacteriota; class Cyanobacteriia; order Cyanobacteriales; family Microcoleaceae; genus Microcoleus. Next base: position 1,653 of record JBOFTL010000631.1, read on the forward strand.
GGGGCGATGTTGAAAGCAATAATTGTAGCGCCGATTAAAGTTGCACCGATATCTGCTACAGTTGGATTAATATTAGGTTCATTTTCGCCGTCCGAACTTTGATAGCGATCGCCACTTAAAAAACCGTTCGCCAAAGCTACTCCCAAGGCAAACGGCAACCCTTCAAAGATGATTTTTCCTAAAGTTTCTTGCAGTGGAGTTTCCGGGGTAATTTCTTGGAGTAAAAATAAGACAAAAGCGGCGCTAGCAATTCCGATCGCGATCGCTTCTACAGCATCCTTTGCAGCATCCCGCCAGCGGATATCTTTAGTTTTGCGAAAACCTTCAGTGCGAGTCAGCAATAAAGTGGCGATCGCAATAGTTGCGATCGCGCCTAACATTTGCTCGGGTTCAGTATGGGAACCGATCCACCAAACCTCCATCGTATAAAGCAGCGGAATCCCGAATAAAAAGCCGCCCGATGCGCCTCGAATGATGTCGTTTAGTTCATTTTTCCACTGATTTTTGCGCTGTTTTTTTACCTTGTTCATATTTTAGTTGAAACACACCCTTAAAAAATTGGAAAATTCACTATTGTTTCAACACGATTAAATATCATACCAGATTTGTTGTATTCTTTCTCTAACTTGCGTCCAGTCGCTAGCGGTTAAAATTCCCAATCGATGATTGACCAAACGCTTTTCTATTGTGTTCACTTTATGCAGCCGAACCACTGACGATCGCAACAAACCGGCCTGCTCCCATTCTATAATATCAACATCGAAAACAGTCCTATAGCGATCGTAAATCATTTGTGAATTTCTTGCTCCCTCCCCTTAGCAAGGGGAGGGCTGGGGTGGGGTTAAAAATTTTTGACATATTTCAAATATTGTCGTAGATAGCATCTTCCTCGCTGTAGCCAGCCAATAATTGCTCGGCAGCAAGGCGGTGCCAAACAGCATTTTCCTCTTCTATATCAGTTGGTTCTTGCACTAAAACAATAACTCTGACTTCTTGATTAGCTGCCAAGTATTTTAAGAGAGTATCGGGAAATTCTATTTTCCCTTCATCTGTAACTTTTGCTGGAAACTCGTAGGCTTTCATGATTCTTATATCTAACTTTTTACAACATTACACAGTTGACGTTCTACTTTCTAATTCCTTGATTTTGTTTTCCAACCTTGCAACTTAATCTCGATCCATTAACAACATTTTTACTTATTGTGTTCAGTGCCATTCAAAGTGCAAGCTGAATTTCGGAAGATTCCCCTAAAGCTTCGTTGACAACAATCAGTTTTCCTTGGCTTCATCAATATCTATTTGATACATAACTTATGCCTCCTTTTGCTATTTGATATTTGCAACTATTACGGTGCGCAGTGCGCACCCTACAAAAGACCGAAGATCGACTATCAATTCGACAAATCCTCCTCTACCTCAGCCGACTGCAACTGAGTGGGAGTCGCCGGAATCGCCGCAATAATTGCATCGATTACCTTCGCCACTGGCAAAATTTGCATTCCCAATTCCGGTACTGGCTGATTTCTGGGAACAATTGCCCTTTTAAAACCCAATTTTGCCGCCTCTCTCAGCCGCAATTCCAATTGCGAAACCGGCCGCACTTGCCCTCCCAAACCGACGTCTCCCAGCAACACAGTCCGCGCGTCAACCACTCGATCGCGAAAACTTGCTACAATCGCGATC
>JBOFTL010000632.1:0-10166 GCA_051652045.1 Microcoleus sp.
CACCGCCTGCTGCTGTCGCAGATCCGCCTGCGGGTTGGACTGCTCCTGAAGGCATACCCAAGGCTAAGTCGGGGTCAAAATTCAGCCCCAAAACTTCGATCAAGCTGTCTGCATCCGGCTTGAGTTTGGAAAAGGGAAGCATTAGCTGCTGGAGTTCGGGCTCGAGGGCAGCCGCAATTCCCAGGATGAGGTAAGAAACGGGCCTTTTCCCGCCGTCGGGAGTGGCTACCGTGTTGTCAGCCGTCATGTGCAGCAGCAGCCAGGCCCGATTTGCCTGGTAGTAGTCCAACCACTTCTGTTTGAGAGCAACTGAAAAATTATCAAAAAAAGCCATAAACTCTTTATCCTCATCCTGATCGCTAGACCTATTAAACCATCATCAGGTCTAGCTCATCTTCCTCCTTCTTGACTACCGGTTGCACCGGATTTAGATAAAAATCTGATAGCAGCGAGAATAATTCGCGATCTGGCGAGTCTTTGGGCACAACTCCTTCGGGTCTTGCTAAAATCTGGTCGGCGATGTTGAGGTAGTAGTCGCAGACGTAGTTGAGGGAAGGATCGCTTTCTGCCATCTCAAACAGTGTTTTGCCTTTGACGCGGGAAACGCGGATATCTTCGATCAGAGGCAGCACTTCTAGCACCGGCATCGGTACGGAATCGACGTATTTTTCAATCAAATCGCGTTTTGAGGTGCGGTTGCCGATTAAACCGGCGAGCCGCAGGGGATGAGTGCGAGCTTTTTCGCGAACTGAGGCGGCGATGCGGTTGGCAGCAAATAGAGCGTCAAATCCGTTGTCTGTAACAATCATGCAGTAGTCGGCATAGTTTAAGGGAGCGGCAAAACCGCCGCATACTACGTCGCCGAGTACGTCGAACAGGATGATGTCGTATTCGTCGAAGGCGTTGAGTTCTTTGAGCAGTTTGACGGTTTCGCCGACTACGTAGCCGCCGCAGCCTGCGCCAGCGGGGGGACCGCCTGCTTCTACGCAGTCAACTCCGCCGTAGCCTTTGTAGATGACATCTTCGGGCCAAACATCTTCGTAGTGATAGTCCTTTTGTTGGAGGGTGTCGATAATTGTGGGAATCAAGAAGCCCGTCAGGGTAAACGTGCTGTCGTGTTTGGGATCGCAGCCGATTTGTAAAACTTTTTTGCCGCGTTTGGCCAGGGCAACGGAGATGTTGCAGCTTGTTGTTGATTTCCCAATTCCACCTTTTCCGTAAACTGCTAGTTTCACTTTTTGTTCTCCTAATAGGTTTCTATCAAAACGATCGGCTTGGTTTTCACTGCTGCACGGGGCTGGGTTTCGATCGCCCTACTGCTGCGCCCCCGGCAGTAATGCTTTTGTTTGATTTCAGGTGCGTTCTGTTTTGGCTGTTTGAAGGCATTATTGTCTAACTTCTGGGGAAAAGAAAGGGGACGCTGCAATGAAAAATGTGGCAATTTAGATTATTTTGAATTTTTAAACAGCTTATATTTATCTTGCTTTTACTAAACTGATTTTAAGCTTAAATTAATCTTTATATTAAATTTTAACTTTTTGGTTTATAATAAATAGGTACAAAAACAAAACAAAAAGCCAGCTCTGGCAAAATTGGCGCGATCGACTTGGGGACTTGGATTGAGGCTGTTGAAAGCTTTGGGTACTGCCGGAAGCGTGGAAAAACCCTCGCTGCAAGGGTGCTAAGTCGGAATGAATTCGACTAATTGGCTGTGGGAGCGGGAAAATTAGGTGAGATCGTCTTTGGTACGAGTATTTTTGCCTGTGGTGCGGTTTTTTTGTAAAAAATTGTTAATTTTTGGCATTGGATGGGAAATCAAAGGGCGATCGACCCAGGCTCGATCGACGAGCGATCGAGCTTCTTGTACAATTGTCACGGTAAATCGCACAAATCAATGGCATTAGAACTAATTCAAGCTGTAGAACAAGCAGATTCTTCCGAAGGCTTGTTAAATGCAGTGAAAGCCCTGGCTGCTGCTGCTTCACAACAGGCAATACCCACCCTAATTACAGTGCTCGGCTACAACAACCCAGGCGCGGCCGTAGCGGCTGTTGACGGGCTGATTCACATCGGAGAACCTGCGGTAATGCCGCTGCTAGAACAGCTTGACGGCTACAATTACGGAGCTCGGGCTTGGGCGGTTCGGGCTTTGGCGGGAATCGGAGATCCCAGGGGTTTAGAGATTTTACTCGATGCGGCGGCGAATGATTTTGCTTTAAGCGTGCGGCGGGCGGCGGCTAGGGGTTTGGGGACGATTCACTGGGAATTAATGCCGGAAGCTGAAGTTTTAGATGGTCAAATTCGAGCCTTGCAAACGCTGCTTCAAGCCTCCCGAGATCCGGAGTGGGTGGTGCGTTACGCAGCAGCAGGAGGTTTGCAGGCTTTGGTTGGTGCCGCTGCTGTGGGGGAAGATTGGAAGCAAAAAGTGGGCGATCGACTTGAGGAAATGGCCGCGGGCGATGAGACTCTGGCTGTCAGAGCTCGCGCTTTGCTGGCTAAAGAAAATTTGTTCGACTAAATCTAATTGACCTTCTTCTTTAATTGGGTTGCCAGCAAATACAGCAGATTGTACCCTTTGTGAAGTACACCCGCTTATCAAACAATCCCCCAAGGACACGGCAGTGCCGTATCCCTACCTGCGATTTATCTATAACCTCACGCTTCCTGAAATTTGCTGTATCTCTCCCTCTCCCAATCTCCCCTTCTCCCCCTCTCCCCTTCTCCTCCTCCCCATCCTTACTTGGCAAGGGTTTGAGCGATCGCCTGTTCCAAGTCTCCTTGGGTGAGGGTAGTTAATATAAATACTTCTTGTACGGTTTTGCCCTGTCTGGCAATGAGTTTAAATCCCCCGCGAATCGGTACTGACACTCTTAATGTCATGTGGGGGATGTGACCTTTAACATTGTTAATGACGCCTGGGGTAACGGTTTGAATGCCTGTTTTGAGGATGAGGCGCTCTAAGATCGGTATCAAGCCGGGAAGGTGAGTAGAGTGATTCCAAACTAGGCGGCCTTTTGACTTTAGGTTCATAATTTTTTAACAAATTCAACACCTTCAGTCTAAGCCGCACTTGCTGTTAGGATCGGCAGCGAAAGCACGGAAGCTTGTTGCTACAAAAAACTACAGGTTGAAGTTATTTTCAGCACCGCGCCTGACCTACGGCGAACAAAATGAGGTCATCTCAAATCGACCTGTTTGACGGCGGGCGCGCGAGTTTTGATTTTTTGTGGCAGAATTTTCTGGGATTTGTGGAGATTTTTGATTAGTAGCTGCAGATTTTTCCAGTTGCAGCGCGATCGCCCCTAGCATTTCCTTGGCACTGCACGGTTTGTTAAGATAGCCGTCTGCTGGGAGTTCTAATACTTTTTCCATTTCGGAACCTGTCATGAAAATAAAGGGAATACCAGCCGTTGCAGGGTGCGATCGAACTGCGGCAAATACTTCAAAACCGTTGAGTTTTGGCATCATGACATCGGACAAAATTACGTCGGGAATTTGGGTCGATGCTAATTGGATACCGACTTGTCCGTTTGGGGCACCTACAGCTTCAAAACCTTGGGATTCCAGAACTTCTAATACGGTTTCTCTGATAAAATTGTCGTCTTCAATTACTAATATCTTTTTCATTGGTTTGAGTTACCTCTTTACTTTATTAATATTTGTATGCTAAGATTATCTCAAGTGAGTGTTACAGATTTCAACAGGGTTATTGCAAAAACCCACTTTTTTTTTCAGCCACACTTTTTTCAACCAAGAATTTCCAGTTAAGAGGCGATCGCTACAACTCCCGTCAAAACACCCAGTCCCCCAACCCCTTGTTTCCATTTGTTTCAACGTCTTCGATCGGTGAAAATACTGACGAAAAATAGAAAAGCCGATACAGGTTACAACGCGAGAGTTAGGTAAAACCTATTAAGTTATTTTAAGAAAAGTTAGGTAAAAACAGCTTCTATTATATCTTTGTGCGTGTTTTTTCGGATTCGGGCTGTCGCACGCTTCCATTCCACAAGGCAACCACTACTGATAACTGCCAAAGGAGGGGGCGCGGGCTTAGCCCCGTGTGTCACAAATACTGCACCATAGTTCACCGCAATGATGGTTATATGTATGGGTTTTCCACTCTTGTCCGTTAAATCGGCGATTAGAGGCGTACCGATCGGGTAAAATACCATTTTGTGCGTCGCTACTTGTTGAGGAGATAACTATGTCAGAATTTTTAGACTTTCTCAGGCATCAGTTTGCCTATGTTGCGATTGGTGAATTTAAACCCGGAAAATTTGAAGCAGCCGAGCAACTTTTTGAAAAAGCAGTTGCAACTTATACTACAGGTTTTAAGGGAGCTTACTTGCTGCAATTACCCAATACTGATAAAGGTCTGGCAATTATTTTTTGGGAAAGTGTAGATGAAATGGCAGCAAATCAAAACGAAGCTTATCAAAAAATTTTGAAGGAGATGGCACCTTTGTTTGTGAAACTTCCTGATACTGATATTTATGAAATTGTCAGTGAAATCAAACCGAAAAATTAATAAATAGTTGGTAATTGGGCATTGGGCATTGGGTGTTGGGCATTGGGTATTGGGCATTGGGCATTGGGCATTGGGCATTGGGCATTGGTACTTCTCCCACTCTCCCTATCTCCCGCTGTCCCTCTTCCTTCTATTTAATGCGGCGTGTCATTCCCATGCCCATCGGCGTTTTGCGGCCGACTCCGCTGTAAAGTGCAAAATCTGCTAAAGCGTTAATTTGCTTGATAGTATCAGCACTTACGTCTCCCATAATTCGATAGCCGATTTCGCCGACGCAGCCAATAAATTTGCTGCGAGAATCAGTGCTAACTTCCGTGCGGATATTGAAGAAACTGGGGAAAATGGATTCTGTAAAATTAGGTTCAATAGTCCTGCTGCTGAACTTGTTCCAGCGACTGGCTAAACTGCTAAAAACACTTTCTCTAGTTGGCATAGCACTATCGTAAGTGCCTTGCCGAAAATTAGTAGGAGTGCAAAAGGTAAATGATATTTGCCTCTGGGTTTCGGAAGCTCGATCGAACAATTCGGCGTAAGTGCAATAATTTACCCAAGGTCGATCGGGCTGGGGAACTGTTAAAATTTTAGTAATGTAGATATCTGCCGGCCCCAGATGACAAGGGCGATCGAAATTGAGTTGCCGCCACAGTTGAGTCAGTCGATCGAACAAACTGTCATCTAGCAAAGAGATGCGCCACCAAATCGGCGTTTTTTCCCGAATTGCTTGTTTGTATTCCCACTGTAATTCTGAAGAAAATTCAGCATCAGTTTCGCGTCCAACATGAGGTAAAATTTTCTTTTGTTGCTGCGGCGCGCTATTTCGATCTACCCCTTTATTGCTAATTTGTAAAGGGCTTAATGTGAAAGCTTTTTCAGTAGCTCGATCGTGCAGGTAAGCACTCAAATCTGTATCTACAGCGCTGACTAATTTGAGAAATAAAGCATGGAGGTGTCTTCCGGTTAAAAATTGAGCTGGAATTGGTGCAATTGGTAATAGGTTTAAAATCAGGCTGTGGGGCATTTTTTAATTATATTTTGTTTTTGTACGTGAATGATGTTTGGTTCGATATCCGATAGTCCGGCAGGGGTTTAAACCCCTGCCTCATAGCGAAAGTCCTCTAAAAGAGGGCTAATGCTAAATACGGGTTAATCATCTCTTTTATAAATCTTCCGTCTGAAGTCAGAGTCTCTGTGTTGGCGAAGCCTGTCCTTCGGACTTATGCTTCACTTCGTAACGCTTAGCGACATGAAACGCAATGACAATCACGAGGACCCTAAACCCGAATTTGGTATGATTCATAAAAAAGATATGAAACCAGGATTTGATATTAGATGTACATTAAGCTCATCCTCCTTCCTTCTTTCTTCTTCCTAAAATCCGCTATGGCTAGTACATCGGTCACAGCCATAGACCATCCGCTGCATCTTGCACATTGCCCGCTGTCCTTCTTCCTTCTTTTTCAGGCTATCGTAATTTCAGGAGACAAATAAACGTCTTGAATTGCGTGGAACAATTTTACACCTTCTTCAAAGGGTCGCTGAAAAGTTTTGCGGCCGGAAATTAAACCGCAGCCGCCCGCCCGTTTGTTAATTACTGCGGTGCGAATTGCCTCGGCAAAATCGTTTTTGCCCGACGCACCACCGGAGTTAATTAAACCTATTCTGCCCGCATAACAGTTGAGAACTTGATAGCGAGTTAAATCGATCGGATGATCGCTGGTCAATTCAGAATACACCCTACTGTCTGTTTTACCGTAACCCTTACCGGCCGCCTTAGTAACTGCCCCGTAACCGTTGTTAACTTCTGGCAATTTCTGTTTGATAATGTCAGCTTCGATCGTCACTCCTAAATGATTTGCTTGCCCGGTTAAATCGGCTGCTAGGTGATAATCTTTGTCTTGTTTGAAGGTTTCATTGCGGAGGTAGCACCACAAAATAGTTGCCATTCCGTACTCGTGGGCGTGAGCGAAAGCTTGGCTGACTTCTTGAATTTGTCGCGTCGAATCTGCGGAACCAAAATAAATGGTTGCTCCCACTGCAACGGCTCCCAAATTCCAAGCTTGTTCGACAGAAGCAAACATTACTTGGTCGAATTGATTCGGATACGTCAGTAATTCATTGTGATTTAGTTTGACGATAAAAGGGATTTTGTGAGCGTATTTTCGCGATACGCTGCCTAAAACCCCCAGTGTTGTTGCAACAGCATTGCAACCCGCAGCAATTGCTAGTTTGATGATATTTTCGCTGTCAAAATAGATGGGATTCGGAGCAAAAGAAGCGCCTGCCGAGTGTTCGATTCCTTGGTCTACAGGCAGGATAGATAAATATCCTGTATTTGCCAAACGCCCGCTAGAATAAAGTTGTTGAAGAGAACGCAAAACTTGGGGCGATCGATCGGTTTGTGCAAAAATTCGATCGACCCAATCCGCACCGGGCAAGTGCAACAAATCTTTGGAAACTTTGGCTTGATAGCTGAGCAAATCTTCGGCTTCGCGACCGAGGCAAGATTCGACAGAATTGGAAACTGATAGTGTAGCTGTCATGCAGATTTACCTCTCAATTTCAGTTAACAGTTGACAATTGACAGTTGACTGTTGAGAACGCAGTTTTTAGGGCTGGATTTTAAGCCAGTCGAAAAAACTTGGCTTTCGATCGACCGGGCTTTAAACCCTATCTTTTGGTGATTTTCGATATTAGCCCTGCTAATATTGTACCCAAAGAATCATTTTTGCCATCCGGGAAATTGTAAACTTATTTGTTATCGATCGGTAAGTCCACCTAATTAAACGTAAAATCCCAACCGCTAGAAGGCTTGCTGTCTGCCGACTCTTCCTTCTTCCTTCAAGGCAACAGGCAACAGGCAACAGGTAACTCCCTCTTCCTTCTTCCTTCTTCCTTCTTCCCTCTTCCTTCTTCCCTCTTCCTTCTTCCTTCTTCCTTCTAATTAGCGACAACAGCAACTGGACGCGCTAGGCTAGAGTAAGCTGGGTGGTAAGCTGCCGCTAAAACCCCAGTCGCAATCGATCGATTCATAACTTCGCCATCCCAATGTCATACAATTACTTTGATTCTGAAAACAGTCACAAATCCTTCGAGATGCCCGGTGCCAGACCTCACTACAACCCCGATCGGCCCGGTCAAGTAGAGCATATTTTCCTCGACTTAGTGCTGAATATTCCCAAACAAAGTTTTCACGGAACTTGCAGCATCCGCATTAATCCTGTCCGCAGCGGTATTGACAAATTAACCCTAGATGCGGTAAGCCAAAACATTAAATCGGTAAAAGTTGGCGAAATCGAGCAAGATTTCGACTGTGATGGCGAAGTGTTGCAAGTGAATTTGCAGGAACCGACAACAGCAAATCAATCGATTACGATCGCGATCGACTATTCGGTAGAAAATCCCCAACGAGGCCTCTATTTTGTCGGTCCAGAAAAACACTATCCCGACAAACCGACTCAAGTTTGGACTCAAGGCGAAGATGAAGATTCGCGGTTTTGGTTTCCCTGTTTTGACTATCCCGGACAACTCGCTACTTCCGAGATTAGAGTGCGCGTTCCCAAAGAGTTGTTTGCTATTTCTAATGGCGAATTAATTAACACGGAAACGGACGGCGACGAGAAAATTTATCACTGGCTGCAAAAACAAGTTCATCCCACATATTTAATGACTTTAGCTGTGGGAGATTTTGCAGAAATCAAAGACGAATGGAATGGCAAACCAGTTAATTATTACGCGGAAAAAAGCCGTGCTGAAGATGCCGCTCGCAGCATGGGCAAAACGCCGCAAATGATTGAATTTTTTTCGGAAATATTCGGCTATCCTTATCCTTTTCCCAAATACGCTCAAGTCTGTGTCGATGATTTCATCTTCGGCGGCATGGAAAATACTTCGACAACTTTGCTGACAGATAGGTGTTTGCTAGACGAACGGGCCGTCCTCGACAATCGAGGTACTGAAAGCTTAGTCGCTCACGAATTAGCTCACCAATGGTTCGGAGATTTAGTAGTCATCAAACATTGGTCCCACGCTTGGTTGAAAGAAGGCATGGCTTCTTATTCCGAAGTGTTGTGGACTGATAAAGAATACGGCAAAGAAGACGCGGCTTACTATTTGTTAAACGAAGCTCGTAACTATTTAGCTGAAGATAGTTCTCGCTACCGCCGCCCGATCGTCACTCACGTTTATCGCGAAGCTATTGAACTGTACGATCGCCATTTGTACGAGAAAGGTGCGTGCGTTTATCACATGATCCGTGCCGAGTTAGGCGACGATTTATTTTACAAAGCAGTGCACACTTTCGTGCAGGATAACGCACACCAAACTGTGGAAACGATCGACTTGCTCAGAGCAATAGAAAAAGCCACAGGTCGCAATTTAATGTTCCTCTTCGATCAGTACGTTTATCGAGGCGGACATCCAGATTATAAAGTTAGCTATTCCTGGGATGGAGACAGCAAATTAGCCAAAGTTACCGTCACTCAAACGCAGGTGAAAGACAGTAAAAATGGCAGCAACAATAGCAAAGATGTCTTCGATCTGAAAATTCCGATCGGCTTCGGTTACAAGCCAGAAAAATCTACCGACGGTAACGGTTCTGCCAGAATTAAAACTTTCAACGTACGCGTCTGGGAACGCGAACAAACTTTCTACTTTCCCCTTGAAGAAAAGCCAGCATTTATCAGTTTTGATGTCGGCAACAATTACTTAAAAACAGTTGCTTTAGAGTATCCAGTTGCCGAATTAAAAGCTCAGTTGCAGTTCGACCCAGATCCAGTTTCCCGGATTTACGCTGCTAAAGCTTTAGCAAAAAAAGGAGGATTGGAAGCAGTAAAAACCCTGTCAGAAGCCCTCAAAGAAGAGCATTTTTGGGGCGTGCGGGTTGAAATAGCAGGCGATTTAGCTGACATTAAATTAGACCAAACATTTGAAGGTTTAGTAGCTGGTTTGAAAGATAAAGATGCTCGCGTGCGCCGTGCTGTCGTTAACTCGCTAGCGAAAATCAAAACTAACGAGAGTTATAAAGCGCTCAAATCGATCGTCGAAAAAGGCGATGCTAGCTATTATGTAGAAGCTGCTGCTGCTAGCGCGATCGGGGGAATTGCCGCAGTCAATCCCGATGAAAAACCGACGGAAGAAAACGCAATCAAAGAGTTAAAATCAGTTCTTAAAGAACGTCAGGGATGGAATGAAGTAGTGCGATCGGGTGCAATTTCCGGTTTGGCCCAACTGAAAACTTCTGAAGATGCCCTGCACCTGATTTTAAAATACACTGCCCCCGGTACTCCGCAAGCTTTACGCTTGGCTGCAATCCGCGCTTTAGGCGCGATTTCTACGGGTCAAACTAACATCAATTTAGAACGAATTTTGCACCGACTGACAGAACTCTCGAAAGAAACTTTTTTCTTAACTCAAGTATCTGTAGTTGTAGCTTTGGGGCAAATGGAAACTCGCAAAGCGATGCGAATTTTGCGTTCTTTGGCCGATCGAACTCCAGACGGTCGCGTCCGCCGCATGGCTGATGAAGCAGTTCAAAGAGTGCAAAGAAATGTCGGTTCTGATGCAGCGGTGAAGCAGTTGCGCGAGGAATTAGACGAGGTGAAAAAAGAGAATCAAGATTTGAGAAGCCGTTTGGAAAATT
>JBOFTL010000633.1:0-3135 GCA_051652045.1 Microcoleus sp.
GGCTTTTATATATTATATCGCTTTGTTTTTTCACTTTACGGTACTGCTGTAGATAACCTTTCGGCACTAGACAGTATTAGCAGTAGTTGGGAATTAACAAAAGGGCGTTGGTGGTTGGTATTCCGAGCGAATTTTTTAATCAGTATTGTGGTTTTCGTGCCAGTAATCTCGATCGTCCTCCTCATCGATCCGACGGCTAAATCGCCACAATCTCAAATTGCCAGTAGCCTACTCGGATTTTTAGCTGCACCGTTAATTGGTGTTTATGTTGTTTTGTTGTACCGACGCTTGCGAGACTCGGTAGCATCTACAGCTAGTCTAAATGATTAGTACAATTTTGACCCCACCCCAACCCTCCCCGCGAGTTCGGGGAGGGAGTAAGAGACGGATTGCACAGATTTAGGCTTGCTATATGCAGTAGCTCTCTTTCAAACAGTTGACAGCGATCGACCGAAATTTGACGCACTTCGATCGTAAAATCAAAAAGTCAACAAGTATGCTCCGGTTGGTACGGTAGGTCGTTCTTTGCTAGCACAAGACATCCAGGATAAGCTCAAGTCCCTCATTAGCGAAGCAACTCAAATAGAACCCAGTTTGGCGATCCGATTGGGTGAAGTAGATCGTTGGGTAAAAGATGTTAAACCCGGTGCTTTGACTAATAAGAAATTTGTGATGGCTTTTTTGCTGCAACTTATCGGCGATTCTGAAGTTTGGTTAGCTGTCAAATCTCTACCTTCCGAGGCAGACCAACAAGCTGCTTTTGCACTAATGAGTCCAGCAGAAAGATACTGGTACGGCTATCTATTTCCCAAATGGCTGAGCGAAACCGATCGCAAGTTTTATATTTGGAAAAAAAAACTGATGGCGGGTCAATTCAATCCGGCGGATGAGCGCATTCTGCGATCGATAACCGCTCAAATTCAGCAGCGAGGAGATACTTCTTTCATACAACGTTACATAGCCGATTTCTCAATGGCAACAGATTCGATCGTCAGCAACCACCAGCAGCAGCCCCTCTGCATTCAAGTTACTACGCTAACCGATGAGTTTTCCGAACAAAAATATCAAAAATGGCAACAAACTTTGCAAAATTGGGGGATTGACAGAGGCTTATTTTTAAGTTACAATGGAACCGATACAAATTTTATAAATCAATTAGTGAACATTGCTTTGTACAACAGCGATAATTTGCCTGCAGGTCGTTACTTAAAGTTTCCTTAAACAGTTGAGAGTTGAGAGTTGAGAGTTGAGAGTCGCTCGATTGATAGTTGACGGTTGACAGTTGACAAATGTTCCCTGAAAAAGACGGAGATTTAACCCTCTGCTGGGCGCCGGAATCGGTTCTAAAAACCACCGACCGATCGACGGTAGGAGATGCGGACTCTTAATATTCGGTGAAAATCGACCAAAACATTCGAGTTTTCCTTTAATTTTCCTTTACATTCAATTTAAATTCAATCTGTAGGGCTGGCAAGATGCCCGCTTCGCAGAAATTTCCACCATCACGCCCGCGCAAATTGAGAAATGTGTCAGCTTAAGAACGATCGGACAATTCTCAAAATGGGAGCAACAGAGATTGGGAAAAGAGATTGGGAAAAGAGATTGGAAAAAGAGACAAAGAGAAACCGCAAAAATCGATTCTGCAAAATAGAGAAAAATTCCGGTTCTGGGAATCTGACAGTTGAATAGTAGATTGTTGTAAATTTGTGCGCTATAAAATTAAATTAAGTCAAAACTAACAATATGACAGGAAAAGGGACAAACGCCGTTCAAGATAATTTGCAAACATTTCGGGAGAGACTGGAAGCTGCTAGAAAAATGCAGAATAGCTGGACGGAGTGCGGGCTAGATTTTGTAGATTTGTATGTTGAAGATGCGGGAGGAGATTGGCTGCAAAATTGGGGAAAAACCGAAACAATAGCGAAATCGAACGCAAGTAATGCCAGTACAGAAATTGAGGCTGTAAAAAGAGCGATCGGCCTGCCAAATTTTCAGCAAACAGAGCTGTTAAAAATCGCAGTAATAGATTATTGCAAGAGCGACGATCGCTCCGATTATCCCACAGAAAAAGAAGTTAAATACCAGCGATTAATTCTGTTAGGTAGAGCGATGTTCGGTGCAGTAGTTAGCGATTACCTGTACTGCGAATATATGAATTGCGATCGAGATTCACTCTCGACCGTAAAAGCTTATTTGACCGACAAAAAACAATTATCAGAATTTGCTCGATCGCTCAGATTGAACGAACTCAAATTGCCCGAAACTGCTGCGAAAGCAACAGACAAAAAAGATTACAATAAATTGCTTTCCGAGACGTTTGAGGCTGTATTCGGTGCGGTTTACTTAGAGTGCGATCGCGACTTCATGCGAGCGGGAAACTGGTCGATCGAGCATTTTATCGAACCAGCAGTCAGCGAAAATTTCGATCGGCTGCACCAGCAACAAATCCCGCCAGAAAGCGACAGTAAACGGCTGGCAATTCTCGGTGCAGATATTTTAGAAGCAATCGCGATCGACTATTTATATACTCGCTTTCCCGAAGCCAAAGCCAGCCAGTTAACTAAATGGAAAAATAAGTTATTAGCCCGAGAGATTTTCCCAAAAAACTTCAAAGCAAAATTAGGCAGTCAATATCTCGAATTAGGCGGCAAATTCTCGCGCATTCGAGACTGGCTGGTGGATAACTTTATCAAAACCGCCGTTGATGAAATGGTAGAAGAAACGGGCGATCGGCTAAAATAGAACTTAGAACGAATTTGGTCGATCGATCGCAATAAATAAGGTTCGTAGTGAGGACTTCAATCCGCAGCATCTGGCGGGCTGAATTCCTCACTACGAACAGTTTATAATATAAAATTAAAATTGAACTGCCAACAAATTTGGGAAAAACAGCAATGATTACACAACTGCAATCTCCCGACAAATCGCAGATAATCTACCCAGAGGACAACGGAGAACCCATGTCAGACAATACCGAACAGTTCAGATTAATCGTGTGGATTAAAGAAAACTTAGAACTGTTATTTGCCAGTATTGCCGATGTCTTCGTAGCGGGAAACTTACTGTGGTATCCAGTAGAAGGAAATAACATAATTTCTCAAGCACCAGATGTGATGGTAGTGTTTGGCAGGCCCA
>JBOFTL010000634.1:0-8369 GCA_051652045.1 Microcoleus sp.
TGCATCTGAGAGTTTGAGGTCGTTCATGTGCCTCCGTGCCCGCCCTCGTAGTTGACATTCGATCGCTGACAATTGACAGTTGACAGTCGCGCGATTAAAATCATCAATCAAAAATCGGAAATCAAACGTAAGGTGCGCACTGCGCACCCTACAAATTACAAAGAGATTGATTATCTGTAGCGTAAGGTGCGCACTGCGCACCCAGCAAATTCAACTGCAAAGCTAATAAAATTGCAAATCAAAAATCGCAAATCGCAAATCGCTTATTGTCTCGCCCCAGCATTTTTAAGCAATTTTATCACCTGATGAGAGCGACTAAACTCAGCCAGCATTAAAGCCGTGTAATTACCTTGATTTTTATGATTTACATCTGCGCCAGCAGCAATTAAAATATTAGCCACACTCGCAAAACCCCGATGCGCGGCCCACATCAGCGCAGTCGCACCCGACTCATCCTGCAAATTGAGATCTGCACCTCGATCGACCAATAATTGAACGATCGCGCTATGGCCTCGATCGCACGCTTTCATTAAAGCAGTTTTTGCGCGATCGGCACTTAAATTCACATCGACTCCTCCGTCAAGCAAAGCCTTCACCGTATCGGTATGTCCGTGAAAAGCAGCCAGCGTTAAAGCAGTTTCACCAAAGTTTTTCGCATTGATGAAATTATCGCGATCGCGATCGACTTTTTGCAGCAAAGCTGATACAATAAAACTGTGTCCGTGCACCGATGCTACCAGCAAAGGAGTATCCCCCAACCGATTTCTCGCCCCCACACTAGCGCCTCGCTTTAACAGCAATTCCACCATTTCCTTGCAGCCTTCAACAACAGCAAGGTTCAAAGCAGTTTCATCATCTCGATCTTTAGCATGAATGTCGGCACTAGCATCGAGTAAAATATTAGCAATTTCTGTATTTCCCCCAGCAGCAGCCGCCATCAAAGCCGTGCCGCCGTCGCCATTTTTTACATTAGGATCTGCCCCTGCAGCTAGCAATGCCCGCACCGCACCAGCATTGCCAAAATCCGCAGCTAAAGTTAAAGCAGTTTCCCCATCTCGATCGCGAATGCTAACATCAGCACCCGCAGCTAAAAGCGCGCCTATAGCATCGGTATTGCCTGCCGTTGCTGCCTGCATTAAAGGAGTTTTACTATCTGTATTTTTAACATTAACATTAGCACCCCGATCGAGCAAAATTCGGACAATTTCAGCGCTAGCTCGATCGACAGCTAAAAACAGCATAGGATCGTCAGCGATCGCCCCCGCATCAGCCAAAGTTTTAACAACAGCTTCATTACCAGCAACCGCCGCTATTTTCAGAGCAGAATCTCCATCTTTATCTCGCACGTTAACATCAGCATTCGCCTCAATTAACAGTCGCACCACATTAACATCTCCCTTAAGAGAAGCCACCATCAAAGCCGTACTACCATCATCATTTTTTGCATTCACACCAGCACCAGCCGCCAACAGCAACCGCGCACAATCCGCCTGTTTGTGAGCGGCTGCTAGCATTAAAGCTGTCAGCCCGAAACGCCTGCTAGCTTGATTGACATTAGCGCCATTGTTTAGTAAAATACGCACGATTTCTGTATAACCCTTTTGGGTGGCAAACATCAAAGCCGTCGTCCCTTCAGAGTCTTTGGCATTAGCATTAATACCTTTAGCGAGTAAAGCTTGTGCGTGAATTATGTTGCCAGTCTTGGCAGCTTGGATCAATAAAGCGTCTTGTTTAGCGGCAGGCATAACTGTGTCTCATCTCGTATGTTTGTACCGTCGCACGAGAGGGACTTACTGGTATGCTAAGTTTTATGAAGTATGTTTGCTAATCCTCAGAACACTATGGACCTCGAAATTCCGCAATCAGTAAAAGTTTGGAGCCAATTCTTCCACCCAGTATTAATGTGGGTATTGTTGGCAATCTCTTTTTATGCTTTGTATCTTGGCATACAGATTCGCCGTACCAGAAGTGCGGAAGGCGAAGAGAAAAAAGAGTTAATTAAGGGCAAATTCAATATCAAGCACCACCAAATGGGCTCTTTGCTATTAGCTTTGATGGTAACAGGTGCGATCGGCGGGATGGCAGTTACCTACATTAACAATGGCAAACTATTTTTCGGCCCGCACTTGCTAGCAGGATTGGGAATGACAGCAATTATTGCTATTTCAGCATCGCTAACTCCGTTGATGCAAAAAGGCAACGATCTCGCCAGATACACTCACATTTTCCTGAATGTAGCGATGTTAGGACTGTTTGGCTGGCAAGCAGCAACAGGTGTAGAAATCGTGCAAAGAATTATCAGTAAGATGTAGCCTTTCGGCTAATATAGCCGTGCTACTAATAAGAGAGGTTTGTAGTAAGGACTTCAGTCCTTCCATTTAAGGACTGAAGTCCTTACTACGAACTGTTTTTTTATGGGGAATTTAGCGATCGTAAAAATCTCAAGCCAAATCTACACTAATGCACCTCTTTTGTAACGTAAAATCCCAATCGCTAGAAAGTTTACTATCTATAGGTTCTTGCCTCTTGTCTCTTCATTCTTGTCTCTTCATTCTTGCCTCTTGCCTCTTACTCTTCCTTCTTCCTTCTTCCTTCTTCCTTCTTCCTTCTTCCTTCTTCCTTCTTCCTTCTTCCTTCTTCCTTCTTAAATTGGCAGTCGCACGCCAAAAGTCGATCCGAGTCCTTCCCCCGGACTTTCGGCCCAGACTGCGCCGCCGTGAAGTTCCACCAAATGCCGGACGATCGCCAGTCCCAAACCCAAACCTCCATAATATCGCTCAGAAGAGCCGTCCGCTTTGCGGAACCGATCGAACACAAACGGCAAAAACTCCTGACTGATGCCAATCCCCGTATCGCTGATTGAAATCTCAGCAAAATCTCCCGCAGCCGCAGCGCGATTCCCCGATCCTCTGGATTCTGAAACTTTTGAGAGTCGGATTTCGACGCGACCTCGATCGGGTGTAAACTTCACAGCATTCGACAGTAAATTCCACACTACTCGCTGCAAACGCGCCGCATCCCCGCTGACAGGCTCGATCGTGCCACCAACACTTATTAATTCAATCCCCTTAGCTTCAGCATCGGGGCGCACCGCAGCCACAGCCAATTCGATCGCCCGCGCCAAATCCACCGGCTGCCGCTTCAAACAAATATTGCCGCTGAGAATTCGCGAAACTTCCAGCAAATCGTCGATATTTTGACTTTGCAAGCGGGCGTTGCGTTCGATCGTCTCCAAACCCACAGCCGTCTTTTCGGGACTCAACTGGCGCTGTCGCAAGATCTGCGCCCAGCCTAAAATCGCATGGAGAGGCGTCCGCAATTCGTGAGTCAGCGTTGCCAAAAACTCGTCCTTCATCCGATTCGCTTCTTGGGCTTCTCGGTAAAGCCGCGCATTGTCGATCGCCACCGCCGCATCCCGCGCCAAATCTTCCACCACAGCCAAATCCTTAGCCCCGAATCCCCTACCAGAATCCCCGCACAGCAGCAGTGAAATCACTCCCAGCGTCCGCCCGCGAGCGATCGGCGGCACGCACATTGCTGAGAGCCCACCTGCCTCCCGCAACATTGCCAACAACTCCGCATCCGGGACAATAGCTGAGAGTGCGGAGTCGGGTATATTTGCATACACTTGCGATTTGCCCGATCGCAGCACTTTTGCCACACCGTGACGCCCCTCGGGGTCGATGGGGGCGCGCCGATCGATCTGCCACAACAAAGCAACTTGGTGCGGATCGGAGTGGGCGACGGCTTGCAAGACGATCGTACCGTCAGCGCGCAGTAAGTGGATGCAGCACCAATCCGCTAATGCTGGTACGGCTAAATCCGCCAAACCTTGCAGGGCCTCGTCCAAATCCAGGGATGCTGAAGATAGCAAAGCCAGAGCTCTAGCCCGAAAATCCGCAGTCTGGGCCTCCCGCTTGCGATCGTCGATATCCGTACAAGTCCCGAACCATTTAATAACTTTTCCTTCGGCATCCCGCACCGGCACGGCCCGACCCAAATACCAGCGGTAAGCGCCGTCAGCAGCCCGTTTAAAGCGGTACTCTACTTCGTAAGTCTCCCCCGTTTGCACGGAGTTCGTCCACCGTTGCAGGCAGTTGAGAGCGTCATCTGGATGGATTACTGACTGCCACCCCCAGCCCTGAGTTTCTGCCATTGTCAGACCGGTATATTCAAACCAGCGCTGGTTGTAATAATCTACCCAGCCGTCGGGTAAAGCAGTCCAAACTATCTGGGGGATAGCTTCCGCCAGGAAGCGGTAAAGCTGTTCGCCTGCTTGGGCTCGGTGGCGGGCAACTTGTTCCTGCGCTAGGGCGAGGTTGCGTTGGGATTCAGCTTGTTTGCGGGCGGTGATGTCGCCGATCGCACCGATCCACTTGCTGGGACGGCCGAGATTGTCTGGAACTACTTTGCCCCGATCGATCCAGTGCAGCGATCCTCCGTGGCGGGACATCACCCGGTATTCTTGAAAAAAAGGAGCATTGGATTTGTCCCAGGTTGTTAAATACTCCTCCACGGCTGCTGCAATTCGATCGCGATCTTCCGGATGCAAAATACTCTCCCAAGCTTGTCTGGTTCTCGGGAATTCTCCTTTTTCACAGCCTAAATGTTCGTCGATGCGGCCGAACCACAACACGATATCGGTGTTGATATCCCATTCGTAAATCAAATCACTGGCGCTTTCTGCTGCAATCCGAAATCGTTCTTCTGACTGTCGCAAAACTTCCAAAAAATTAAACCGTTCGGTGACATCCAACACTAAAGATAGCACTGATACTAACTGTCCCGATTCGCTGTAAAAAGCTGAGTTATACCACTCGCAGTGTAATGGGGAACCCCGTTTGCGGTTGTTGCAGCAGCGCAGTACGTTACATCTTGCCGTTCCAGCTTTTAAGTGAGAAAATCCCGTACTAAAATCTGCTAGATTGCCGGAACAAATCAAGTTAAACTCACAAAAATTCAGTCCTAAAACTTCTGCTGCTTGCCACCCAAAAATTTTTTCCGCTGCGGGCGACCACCTGGTGCAGCGCAAGTTTTCATCCCATTCGATCGTTGCTAGCGGTGAGTTCTCGAAGTGCGAATTTAGTTTTTGCAGTACGTTGCGCAGGGAGGTTTCTGCTTGCTGGCGATCGCTAATATCGCTGAAGGAAATCGCAATGCCGTCGCCTAATTTAACTGTCAGATTCCTTAAGCAAACTTTCCCGAAATCCTTGTTGTAGGCAATCTCGATTTCGTGGGGAATTCCTGTGTCTACTACTCGCGCGTAACTGTCGAACAAATTACTGCTAGCGCGATCGGGAAATACTTCGAGCAGGCGTTTGCCAATTAATTCTGTTGGGGTGCTGCCCAGAATTTTCGCTGCTGCGGGATTGATGTATTCCCAGGCAAAATCTGCTATTTTGCCGCTGCTGTCGCGGATGCTCCGCAGCACGTTAAATCCATCTGGAGATAGCTCTTGAAAGGCGATACAGCGGGCTTCGCTGTCTTGGAGGGCTGTTGCGACATTTTTTGGGTTTGTGGTATCTCGGGCGAAAAATGCGCTGCTGTTGGGATTGTCGGAAATTGCGAGATCGATCGCGATTTCTGGGAGCAATTGTTCTGGAATGTCTGCAATTTCTGTTGGATTTTGTCCGGCTGGATTTGCTAGCGTTCGATCGACTGTTATTGCGGGCGCTACCGGATTAATTTTATTAGAAACGGCTGCATTGGAGCCTGTTATTTCCTCCGAGGCCGATCGAGCTAAAAATTGAGTAATTAATGGTATAAATTCTGCAGCAGCCCACAAATAAATTACAGCAGTAATCGCCGCGATCGAGGTTGAGGGCAAATAGTTCGCGGGAGGAGGCTGCCAAACTTCCACCAGGTGAGTAGTGCCGCTACCGGCAAAACAGGCTGCTAACAGCATAAATCTTTTGCTCGATCGCGAGTCCTTTTGTTTGCAAGCCCAGTAGAGTGGAAAAGCTGAAATTGAGTAATAAGCCAAAGCAATTAACAAATTGCTGACTGCCAGCAGCTCGTCTAACTGCAATTGCCATTGGCAACATCCACCTAGAGGAATAAAATTGTGGTTAAATGACATAATCTTGAAACATTCCCGCATCTCGCATCGGACTGCGCGATCGCCCCGATCGAAGTACCTGCGGTCGATCGGACTTTTGAGCAAACGTAAAAGGTAGAAAGCAAAAAGTTAAGATGAAAAATTCAGCATTCAGCCTTCAAACGACTTGCGCCTGGGTTATCGAGCAGCTAATTTCTAGTGTATTTTCTAATTCTCAAACTGGGAGCGCCACCGCATGAGAACTAATGCGTACCTGTATCAAAGTCTACTAAATTCTTCTAGCAAATCGGTTAATGTCACTGAATTACCTAAAAATTAAGCCCCGCATCCCGACTTATTAGAGGCGAAAAGTTTTGAGAAGTGGGCGCAGCACCTAACGGGGGCTTCAATCGAGAACAGCTACTAATCTGTAAAAACAGCGCCCTCAACTGTCAACTCGGGCGGGCACGGGGGCACCGCCCCTACCAATCGAACTACTATCAACGATCGCGAGCGGGGACGCTCGCACTACAACTCTCAACTCTCTCGGGCGGGCACGGGGGCACCGCCCCTACCAACTCTCAATCGCGAGCGAGATCCCGACGCTCGCACTACAACTCTCAACTCTCAACTCTCAACTCTCAACTCTCAACTATCAACTCTCAACTATGCGCCTAGAGCAGCTTCAAGCATTTCTTTCTGTGGCTGAAACCGGCAGCTTTCAACAAGCGGCTGGGAAATGTGGCGTGACGCAATCAACTATCAGCCGCCAAGTGCAGGGACTCGAAGCTGAATTGGGTGTCTCACTATTTCACCGCACGGCGCAAGCCAAACTAACCCTAGGGGGTGAGCGCCTGCTGCCTCACGCCCGCAAAATCTGTCAAACTTGGCAGAATGCAACGGAGGAATTGGCGGATTTGCTTGCGGGAAAGCAGCCGGAACTTTGCGTGGCGGCGATTCACTCGGTATGCGCTGCTTATTTACCTCCGGTGTTGCAAAGATTCTGTCGGGATTACCCCCAAGTGCAGTTGCGCGTTACCGCCCTAGGAAGCGATCGCGCTTTGAAAGTCCTCAAAGATGGTTTAGTAGATGTGGCGGTGGTGATGAACAACCGCTATTTTACTCAAGCACCGGAAATGTTGGTTGAGGTACTCTATAGCGAACCTATTGAGGTGCTGATGGCGGCAAATCACCCGCTAGCTGAGTACGATCGAGTACCTTGGGCAGAATTAATTGCTTTCCCGCAAGTTGTATTTAAGGATGGTTACGGAATGCAGCGCATGGTACAAGAGCAATTCGGACGCATGGGTGCTAAACTGCAAGCTGTTTTGGAATTGAACACTCTCGATGCTTTTCGGGGAGTGGTGCGACAGGGAGAATTGATCGCCCTGTTACCCCATTCAGCGTTGATGGAGGCTCGAACCGATCGCACTTTAGCAATCCGTTCGATCGACAGCAACCTCTCAAATTCCCAAGTTTCCGAAATCAGCGGCAAAACAGCCTCTGAGATTTGGACTCGCGAAGTCGTGCTGGTGACAACGCTCGATCGAATGCAAATTCCTCCAATCGCCCATTTCTGGAACCTAGTACGCAAATTTGTCCGCCCGCCATTGGATTTAGTTACAGTCGAAAAAACCAAAGAATTAATATTATAAAAGTCAACAAAAAAGCCTTCTTGCTTCAAGGCAACAGGCAAAGTCAAGGCAGCAGGCAACAGGCAACTGCCCTCGTCCTTCTTCCTTCTTCCCTCTTCCTTCTTCCCTCTTCCTTCTTCCTTCTTCCTTCTTCCTTCTTCCTTCTTCCTTCAACTAAAATGAGTGACGCTTTTAGAGAATTGCTGCGGAAAATTGGCAGCGGGGTACATACAGGAGAAAATTTAACTCGATCGGAAGCTGCCGCAGCTACGCGGATGATGCTTTTACAAGAAGCAACGCCCGCACAAATTGGTGCTTTTATGATTTCCCACCGCATCAAACGGCCGACGGGTGAAGAATTAGCCGGAATGCTCGATGCTTACGAAGAATTGGGGCCAAAACTCACTCCACCAAACCGAGAAAGTGGGTTTGCAGTATCCAGTGTTGCAGTGTTTGGAGTTCCTTACGACGGTCGATCGCGCACCGCACCAATCAGTCCTGTAACAGCTTTACTTTTAGCCTCTGCAGGCGTCCCAGCCGTCATGCACGGTGGCGATAAAATGCCGACAAAAGAAGGCATTCCCCTGATTGAAATTTGGCGCGGTTTGGCAGTTGATTGGACAAAACTCGATCTAGCAAAAGTGCAACAAGTTTTTGACAGTACGGGTTTGGGTTTTGTCTATATTGGCAGGCATTTT
>JBOFTL010000635.1:0-9065 GCA_051652045.1 Microcoleus sp.
TAAACGACCTGCGACATCGAAAACTGTGTTGGGACGGGATGCTGACAGGGCACCGATGCTGATGCCGAGAATTAAAGCTACAGCCATGCTGCAAACAGCTAACTCCACCGTCGCCGGGAAATAATCTGCGATAATTTCCCATACAGTTTGTCCCCGAGTGGTGATGGAAGTTCCCAAATCCAAGCCGAACAAATCTTTCATGTAGTTGAAATATTGCTGCCACAGGGGGGCATCGAGGCCGAGTTGGGTTCGCATTGCTGCTTTTGCCGCTGCTGGAGCTCGCGAACCGAGAATGGCATCGATGGGGTCCCCAGGTGTAGCCCGCAGCAGCAGAAATACTGCTGTGGTAATCGTCCACAGCATCAGCGGTGCGAGGAGCAAACGAACGAAAATATAAGATTGCAGGGCTTTTGAGCGAGACATATCAGAAGGAAGAAGGAAGAAGGAAGAAGGAAGAAGGAAGAAGGAAGAATGTTAATCTAGCAAGCTTTTGAGCGATCGAGAACCCGCACAAACATCAAATTCGATGCCAGTACCTCAATGGATGTTGAGGGAAATAGTTCGATCGAGCGCCTTTAGTGCCGGTTGCTCTTGCTACCTGTTGAGAATTCCCTTCCAAGTTTCTAGATAGCAATATAGTTATGACCGACAAACCGCTACAGGTAGGTACTTCGCCTATTTTGTGCAGTTTCTCGGTAATGAAAATATCCCTAGTTCTTAATTTCTCGGAAAAATACGAAAACTAATCTCTGGCGACTGGGAATTTACGCATTCTTAAATGAATGAGAACCATACAGATACAGATTTTGCATGCAAATATTTGATTGGCTCGATCGCCAGCAATTCGATGCCTTTTACTCAATCTTGACAATTTTAATAAGGAGGATTTTTCCGAGACACATTGTTGAGTACGGGCAACTGAGGTCGGGAAGACTGAGGCGGGAGGTATAATTCTGCTTGTGCAGGCACTTCGGTACTGGAACGGTAGCTCATCCACAAACGAAGGGCGATCGCCACTCCAGCAGTACCCAGTCCAAAAGCCAATAAAGAGCCGCTAGCACCGGCACCGCCGATGGCTGCATCAACAATGCCCACAGTTACCACAAAGCTGGTAAGTGGTTCTTTACGGTAAGCTGACTTCAAAAGTCGCGTCCACGAAGCATTCATGGGGTTTTACTCTGTTATATACGATCTATAGAATCTCTAAAACTTAGAGTTGGCGGGAAGATGGGGATTTCTAGCTCGAATGCTAGCTTCACCTAAATTAATATTCTCGCCATTGGCGAATTGTACGCTTGCCTGACCTAATTGCCAAGCCCGTCAATTCAAATTTTCACCACCTACTTCATCATTCCCCCGCCTGTATGGCGAGAACTTATTTCTCGCATTCCACAAGGCGCTGGGCTTGTTTCTGATTTAATCTATACATTCTAATAAATTTCAGCAATTGCGCAGGTACGGATAACTCACACCGACCCGCGCGAGCGCGGGTACGGTGCGAGTCCGATCGCGCGCTTGCTAAAATTAGCTAAGACCCAACCAAGACAGCAAGCCCTGTCCTGTGACATACTCGATAATCAACGTTAGGGTAAAACCGATCATGGCAGCTCGACCGTTGAGGCGTTCAGCATAGTCATTGAAGCCGAACTTGGGCTGTGCCAACTTGGGCGTAACGGTGGGTTGTATTTGTGTCATTGTTGTCTATCCCTCTTTTTCAGTCCCCTGGCAGGAATGCCAGTCACATTTAAACTCGAATGTTAGTTACAATTCTTCAACATTTCTTATCTTATTGTAAAGATGCTTAACCTGCCGTCAACCCTGCGTGCTAAAATTCACCTCTCCAACCCCCACAAGATATGACAGATCGGTTAGATACTGAAAATTTACCCCTCGCCGTACAGCGAGTTGCCTTTGCACTGCGGACAGCAGGCTGGGTTTGCTTCTGGGTGCAGTCAGTGCTGGCGGTGGTGGCGACGATAATTTTGCTCTTTGCCATTCCCTTTGCTTTGCCCAGAAATACTCCTACTGGGGCAGTACCAACAACTGCCGGTACTGGTGGCGGGGTATTCTTAGCAATTTGCGGGCTGGTAGTGCTCGCTTATAGTATATATCGGGCTTTCCGCTTCACCAGGCTGTCGAGAGAATTGCGATCGCCCGCTAACGCCGTCCGTCCCAAAAAGGCAGACACGATTAAAGACGTTCGCCTGACGCTGATGAGTAACTTGCTAGGAATGATGCTGACGCTGATCGGGGCAGAAGCTATTAGTGGCATACTGCTGGCAAAATCTTTAGCTCAACCGCAAGCATTTTTCGGTACTTCGATCGATTTGAGCAGATTTATTCAGCCCTTAGACATATTTGTGGTGCTGGCAAACACTCACGCTAGTGTGGCGCATTTTGTGGGAATTATCGGTACGCTTTGGCTGCTCGATCGCATCTACAAGCAATAGAAACTGATGGCTCCCAAACCGGGCAACAAATAGCTCGAGTGAACAGGCAACAGTCAACAGGCAACAGTCAAGTTAACTGTCGATATACTGCCAACTGTCAACTGTCAACTCAGACTTGCCCCAATCCGCTGTCAACTCTCAACTGTCAACTATTGTCGATCGCTGGGATCCGGAATCATTGCCAACCTGTCGAAGAACGTACTCAGATACCTTCTAGCAAGACAAGATAAATTATGATGGCACTGAAACCCGACGCTTTTTTGGGGGTGACAGACAACCCAACTATTGAAGTTTCTCAAGAAAATTTTCGTTCTGTCATCGGCCAAATAGAAAATGAACTTTTGTGCAGCGATACCTACAGCCACGCTTTAGCTATATTGCAAACCATGTTGGGTGAAGCGGCTTCTGCTGCGGAGATTTTAATTAGGGCTGTCAGCAGAGAAGCTGTCAAGCTAGCCTTTCAAAGGTTCCCCAAACAAAATAAAACTCAACTGCAAACGGCCCCCGATATTGCGGGCGATCGAAATGCTGCTTCAGCCGTTACAGAATTAAAACCTCCCTTAGCTGAGCCTGTATTTTATCAAAGGCAAGCTGTTTTAGAAGCACCCCGCATAAATCCGGAAACTGAAAATTCCGATCGAGATATTGATACTTCACCAGAGAGTCAAGCAGCACCAGAAGAGGAACGGCAAGAAGCTATAGAGCCCGATCGAATTGAATCGCAATCACCTACGATCGTTAAAGAAAAACCTTTTTCTGGATTCGGTTTTCTCAAACCAAAAAGAAGACTCACGAAGGAAGAAAAAGCAGCACTAGCAGTCGAACATCGGGCAGAGTGTTTGCGTCAATTAGGTGGAGAATTGCGCAGGGGCCGACAAACTCGCTCTTTGTCACTCCAGCAACTGCACTGCCAAACTTTCGTGCCGCTGCACCACCTCGAAGCATTAGAAAATGGGGACATTGAAACTTTACCCCAAGATATTTACGTTAGAGGTTTTATCCGCCGGATTGGGGACGCCTTGGGACTTGACGGTACCGCAATGGCAAATTCTTTGCCAGAGCCCGAGCCCAGCCAAGTTGTGATTCCGTCTTTTTTGACTCAGGATTCCGAGTCAGAATCAGACTTGCAACTGCGGCCAGCACATTTGTATCTAGGTTATACAGCTTTGATGGCTGGGGCTGTGGGAGGTTTGGCTTGGCTGTCGCAGCAACCGGCAGTGCCGGGAACTCAGGCTGTACCAGCAAAGCAGGTGACGCCACCACCATCGGTGACGCCGGTACAGCAGCGTGAAGCCCCGACTCCTCAACCGGGAGTGAAGAAGTCCAACAGTCACGGAGGGACGATTGTGGGGGCTGATATGGCTCCACCGGAAGTAATTTTTGGTTAGTAGGATTTGCTTTTTGGAAGAGGGAAGGGGGAAAGAGGGAGAGAGTGGGGGAAAGTGGGGGAGAGGGAGAGGGGAAGAGTGGGAGAGTGGAAGAGTTTGGAAATGGGGAGTTTTGAATTTTGAATTTTGAGTTTTGAGTTAAAGACAGTTCTTAATTCACAAGTCAAAACTCCTTACCAATTACCAATTCCCTCCACTACGCTGGGTCCATTACCCATTACCAATTACCAATTACCCATTACCCATTACCTATTACCCATTGCCAACTCTCAACTCTCAACTTTCAACTGACTTTTAATTACAATAACTCTAATTTTTTGCCATTGATTTTGAGCTCCGGCAAAATACTTTTGGGCAGCATTCCGTGTACTCCAACGTGGGGTTTGTTGACAGCTTGGGTGATGCGATAATTGACGGCGATCGAACTCAAAACATAAGCGTCTTCTTCTTTCAATCCTGCAAATCTGTTGAGCCAAGCAATTGTCTGCTTGACCGTCATTTCTAGCGCTTCATCTAATGTCCGACCGAATGCTATGATGATAATATGAGTGGGGGTTTCAGCGAAAGGAAAGATCGGGAGAAAATCCTTGTGCAAGATGATTTGCACGGTACCGTTCATCGAAGTTTCGATCGCCGTAACATCAACTTCCCCGTCTCCTTG
The DNA here is from genome assembly GCA_051652045.1 of Microcoleus sp. GTDB lineage: Bacteria > Cyanobacteriota > Cyanobacteriia > Cyanobacteriales > Microcoleaceae > Microcoleus. The sequence goes on from JBOFTL010000635.1 coordinate 4,500, forward strand.
TGCCGAATGCCCGTCCCCGATCGAAAGTAAACCGCCTTCGATAAAAACAGGTAAAAACAATCGCGTTCCCGGTTGCAATTCCCGATTGTCCAGATTGCCGCCATAGGACCCCGGAGGAATTGAAGATCGGTTGATTTCTGAATCGGCAACGCCGATAATTCCGAAGAATGGGTGCAGGGGAATTTGAATTTTAGGTTCTGTCAAAAACTCTGCAACTTTTCGTTCTAAATCTAAGGGAATAAATCGCAATTTGGGTTCTGGAAAATACTGCGGCAAAACTCCCCAACCAGCGCGAATGGCATTGAATCCTACGGGCAAACTCGGGTAAACATCCTCGATTCTAATTTCTAAAACATTGCCCGGTTCGGCATTGTTAACATAAATCGGGCCGGTTAGCAAGTGCGGGCCGGGACCGACTTTGCGATCGTCCGGTAAATTTTGACAAATGTCTGAGAATTCTGGTGTAAAAAATTCCGAGGGCGCTTTGTCGGCGACATAATATCCTGAATAGGTTTCGATGTCGATGAGATCGCCCGAATCAATTACTAAAGCTGGTTTTAGTTTGGGAGAAAAGCCTCCTAAATGTACGGTTTGGCAGGTAGCTTTGAGATGGTGGTGAGTCATAGGAAGAGTTGAGAGTTGAGAGTTGATAGTTGATAGTTGATAGTTTAGTTATGTTGACTTACTTATTGTTATTTTCTGTGAAATATGTTTTTTTAACGCAGAGGGCGCAGAGGGCGCGGAGAGATGGTGGGGAGAGAAAGAATCGGTTAATTCTTATGATATAGGATTGATGCTATCCAATTCTTAACTTTTTGATAACCTTGATGGTTTATGACTGATAAATAATGACCGCTCGTAAGGTTTCCGAGATTCCGCGATCGTACTAATAACCCGTAGCTGCTGTGGGATCGACAGTCAATCGATCGACCGTTAACTGTCAACTGTCAACTCAAACCCTACCTGTCAACTGTCAATTATCAACTAACAAATGCTATTATTCTCAGATGAAGTAGAAAACCGCCAGAGTCCGCCGCGCAATCCCTGGTTTTTTGGGGTTTTGATTTTGATTGTTTTAGCGCTAGGTTTAATTATGCAAGCTGAACTCGATCGCCCGCAACTTTTAACCGATCCGTTTTTGCTATTTCCTACACCAAACTCGGTGCGAGTTGTTTGGTTTACTGAATTTCCCGGTACTCGCCATACTGTTGTTTGCGGGGAAAAGTTGGATCGAATTGTTACAGCAAATACTACCAAACTCAGTCGCACTCGCGAAGATAAAGATTCGCGTATTTCCGATGAAATGAAACGCGGCATAATTGACAGCAATCCCATCGCTCGCGATATCTGGCGTCACGAAGCAGAAGTTACCGATTTAACTCCGGGCGATCGCATTTCTTATTTAGTTAAAAGTGAAAAGGAAAATGGTAAATCTGCCAGCAGCAAAACCTTCACGCTAGCTGCAATGCCATCAGCAGGAATGCCGCTGAAAATTCTCCTGACTTCCGACCATCAATTGATGCCGATGACAGCAGCAAATCTTCAGCAAGTAGCAGAAACAATTGGCAGAGTTGATGCCGTTTTTATGGCAGGAGATTTAATTAATATACCCGATCGCGCTTCGGAATGGTTCGACGATTATCGCGGTCGCGCTTTTTTTCCATGTTTGCAAGGTAGAGCATTTTCTGAACTAGAAAAAGAAGAAATTAAAACAGTTTATCGGGGTGGGGAATTGATTCAATACGCGCCACTGTTTCCCGCGATCGGCAATCATGAAATTATGGGACGCTTCGCTACAAACACTAAACTTGACGAACAGTTTAACGACCCTTTCCCTTTGGCCGTTGCTGAAAAAATGTACGATCGCACCGCTGCAACTTTGAATCCGACTCGTGATGCTGCGGTGCGAGAACAATGGCTAAAAAACAACTCTTTTAACAGCGATACCTACGACGAAATCTTCAAGATTCCCGGCGGTAAAAATTACTATGCTGCGACTTTTGGTGACGTGCGATTAGTGGTTTTGTACGTTACAAATATCTGGCGGACTCCCAATTTAGATTCGGGGGCGAGAGGTAGATATCGGGAACGCGACGAGGATTTTAACTATCCCGAAAAATGGGGATACGGACAGCATATTTTCGAGCCGATTGTCAAGGGTAGCGAGCAATATAATTGGCTGCAACAAGAATTAAATAGTTCGGAATTTCAGCAAGCTAAATATAAAATTGTGATGTTTCATCACCCGCCGCATTCTTTGGGAGATAATATCGTACCAGCTTACACTGACCCGGTACAAACGGTCGATCGAACTGAAAATGGCGAGATTAAAATGGTGCGTTACGAGTATCCAAAAGAACGGGATTATATTATTCGCGATGTCGTGCCGCTGTTGGAGAAAGCGGGAGTGCAATTAGTTTTTTACGGACATTCGCATTTGTGGAATCGGTTTGTTAGCGCATCGGGAATGCACTTTTTAGAAAGTTCTAATGTTGGTAACAGTTACGGTGCTTTTGCGGGGAAAAAGCGCAGGTTCGTACCGCCGGCATTTCAGGAAGAATACACCGCAGTTGGAGATCCGAATGGTTTGGAGCCTGTAGTGCCGAATGTCGCACCTTTGTTGGGAGAAGATGGTAAGCCTTTGCCTTATATTGATAGCAACGATCTTACGGCTTTTAGTATTTTGGATACTGGAAAGGGTAGTGTTAGCAGTTACTATTTTGATACGCGGAAACCTGATTCTTCGGTGGTGATGTTTGATGAATTTAATTTGAAAAATTAGGGAACAAATTCGGATTGAGAAGTTCAGTTATCTCCGTTATGACGGCGGTTGAAACCGCTTTTGACCTGAAACTCGAATGTAAGGTATGGCTTTCAATAGTGAGGACTTCAGTCCTCATCCTCAGAGCTGACTGAAGTCCTCACTAAAAGCTTATAGATCGCGATCGATTACAGCGATCGAAATCGCCAAATCTGAAATTTCAAAGCACGTACAGCAGCACAAACAAAACAATCCAAATCACATCGACAAAGTGCCAGTAAAGCTCAGTAGCTTCGATGCCGAAATGGTGTTCGTGGGAATAGTGACCGGCAACGCGCGATCGCCACACAACTCCCATCATTAGCAATACGCCAAATGTTACGTGCAAGCCGTGAAAAGCAGTCAGAACGTAAAAGCAACTGGCATACAAATTAGTTGTCAAGCCAAACTCTAAATGAGTGTATTCGTAAACTTGACCGCACAAGAAAACTACCCCCATCGCAATAGTTACGAGTAGCCAATTGCGCATTCCAGTTTGATCGTTCTTTTTGATAGCGGTATCCGCATTGTGAGCCACAAAACTGCTAGCAATCAGAATTACCGTGTTGATTCCCGGCAGCAATAACTCGCGATCGGGCGTACCTTCCGGCGGCCATACCGGAGCCATCGATTTATAAATCAAATAGGCCGCAAACATACCGAGAAATATCATGCCCTCAGCGCACAGGAACACGATTACTCCTAACATTCGGTGGTCGGGATGTTCTTCACCGTGCGCTGCTATTTCGGCGCTGTGGTGGTAATTGAGGGCTGTTTTTGCCGGGTCGATCGCTGGAGTTTGCATACTTAATTAGAGTTGAAAGTTGAGAGTTGAGAGTTGGTAGTTGAGAGTTGAGAGTTGAGAGTTGGTAGTTGATAGTTGTAGTGCGAGCGTCGGGATCTCGCGATCGATTGGTAGTTGATAGTTGATAGTTGGTAGTTGATAGTTGATAATTGACAATCGATTTATTACCAATTACCAATTACCAATTACCAATTAATTACCAATTACCAACTACCAATTACCAAATAACTAATAACTACTGGACATCTCCATTGTCTTCAGAAGGAGCATCTGTTGTTGATTCAGGCTCGACTAAAGTTGCAGTGCCACTAAAAAAAGTTGAAGCTTGAGCTTGAGCAATGGGAATGCCCTGTTTTTGAGCGTTGCGGGTGGCATTTTCCCTCAGTTTCAGCCTGAGACGTTCCCCAGTGTGCTGAATTTTTTCCATGCCGTAATCGTAAGGTCCCGTTGCCAATACCGGCACTCCTTCAAAATTTTCGATCGGAGGTGGTGAAGTTGTCATCCATTCCAAACTCAAAGCTTGCCAAGGATTATCACCTGCTTTCGGGCCGTACATCCAGCTCCAAATCACGTTAATGATAAACGGGATTGTAGACACTGCCAGCATATAAGCGCCGACCGTACAAATGACATTAATTACAGTGTATTTGGGGTCGTACATTGCCACGCGCCGGGGCATTCCTTGCAATCCTAAAGCGTGCATCGGCAAGAAAGTTACCGTAAAGCCGATATACGTTAAAGTAAAGTGAACTCGACCCCAAAATTCATTCATCATCCGCCCCGTCATTTTCGGGAACCAGTGATAAAAAGCAGCATAAATGCCAAACACTGAACCGCCAAACAACACGTAATGCAAGTGAGCGACGATAAAATAAGTGTCGTGAACGTGAATGTCGAAAGGCACGGAAGCTACCATGATTCCGGTGATGCCGCCGACGACAAATGTTGAGATAAAACCCAT